>CAZOUJ010000228.1:0-1706 GCA_964582955.1 uncultured bacterium | reverse complement strand
CGATCCGCCACATCGAGTCCGACCGACCGAGCCACGGTCCGGACATCGGCCAGACCGGTCCGCAACAGGAGGGCCTCGTAGTCCTCGATAAACGCGTCCCCTCGCTCCTCGTATATCGAATAGAGACCCAGCCCGAAGAGCAGTCCAAACGCATAGGGCGCGGAGGAAGAGTGGGATTTTTGGTATGAAGAAGGACTTGTACCTGAAGGACACCAGGTATTGCTAGCATCGGTGGACACAGGTGTTGAGTATACTCACTCGGATATGATCGCAACGATCTGGGTAAACCAGGGCGAGATTTCGACAGGACTTTTCAATCAGCTGGATACAGATGACAATGACGATGTAACCGGTACTGAGATCATGGCATACCTTGAACAGGAAAATATTGATTATAATGGAGACGGCGATATCAATCTCAGGGATGTTTTGGATACAGACTCACCATTTTCCAATGGAAGTGATGATGACGGAAATGGTTATTCAGATGACTTTTTTGGTTGGGATGTTTCTGGTGTAACAGGAGGAGATGATAACGACCCTAACCCCAGTACAACAGGAGATCCTTACTATTGGGCCCATGGAACTAATGTTGCTGGCCTTTTAGGGGCCGCAACAGATAATGGTATTGGGATGGCATCCATCTCTTACAACTGTAGGGTGGTGGCAGTAAAATGTTCAAGGGACAATTCATCGGGGCAATATATTAATGATGGCTATTCAGGAATCTATTATGCTGCAAGAGCAGGGTACTACTCCGATACATTTACCATTATAAATAATAGTTGGGGTGGGGGAGGCTACAGTTCTTATGAACAGAGCCAAGTGAATACCGCCCATAATACGTACAACGCGCTGGTACTGTCATCTTCAGGCAATGGGTTAGATTCAGGAGGTGATCTGTATGCGGCCGAATATCCTGCCGCTTACACCAATGTTGTTTCAGTGACAGCACTGAGCTGTAGCGGAAACTGGGGGTACTGGGCAACCTATCATGAAACGGTCGATCTATCGGCACCTGGAGAGGGCATCTATTCATTAGGAATGAATAACGGTTATGAATCAGGTATCATGGGGACTTCATTTTCCTGTCCCAATGCAGCTTCAGCTTTTGGGCTATTAAGAGTATATCATCCGAATATGAATAATGATGAATTGGAAGACTTGATGTGTGAAAATGCAGATGAAGGCATTTATGATATTAACTCAGACTCTGAATTTGAAGACCGGCTTGGCTGTGGTATGGTAGATATTCACAAGGCGATCGGAGGAAGTTTTTCGCCATATATTGATTATGTAACTCATGCTGTTATCCCCACAGTAGGTGATGGAGATGAAAATTTAAATCCTGGAGAGAGCGCACAGCTCAGGGTGACCCTATCGAATGAACAGGGATGGCAGCAGGCGGAAAATGTATATGTTACTCTGACCTCTACTGATCCTAATGTAGTCATTATTGATGGTGATGCAGAGTATACAAATATTATTTTTCCTGGAGGGGTGGGAATAAATTTTACGGATCCGTTTGAGATTTCAATATCTGAAGATGTAAATATTGGGGATGTGGAACTAATATTAAATGTCACAGCTGATGGTGTTGACGGATATGAATATCACACAGACATCCCTTTTGAAATTGTAGTAGCTATTAATCAGCATGGTTTCCCTATTCTAACCAACCAGATACTATCCTCTCCGGCCTTAGC
>CAZOUJ010000227.1:0-2782 GCA_964582955.1 uncultured bacterium | reverse complement strand
GTAAATAGTGTGACATCAAACGACCGAACGCAATTACATCTGTTGGCCTCCAACGAATGGGCTTGGATCTTAATAATTTAAATTCAATTGGATACTTTCCATCTAGCTCATCAATCCTGGCGTTTATACCAGCACACAGTTTTTCCAAAATTAAAATAAATTCATCGTCAGTTTGTCTTACTATGTGTTCTGCGATTTTTGGAATTCCCCACGTACGCAAATAGACATCCTCTTTAATGAAATTATCACCAAAAAGTTTTGCAAGTTCACCTCGACTTGCCGAAGCAACCAACGACATTTGAAAAAGGCGATCACGAGCAGATATGTAGCCAGCTGCATAAAATAAATCTGATTCATTTTCAGCAAAAACATGAGGAACCCCATAAGAATCAGTATATATATGGACAGGTTTTGAAATCCCGCTTAGCTTTTTTTCACCGCTATACTTGGGGGTTGGGTGGTGCAGATAAATTCTCAGCGCAATAATAAAGAGAATAAAAACGCTAATAAGATATCTGCCTAAAATCTTTTTTTTAAAACCGGACACAATGTACTTTAAATCAGAAAATTATCGTATTGATCTATTTTATGTCTGTTTCCAAATGAAGACAAGATTAAAAATAATTATTTAGGATAAGCGGCTCCTGATTGTTCCAATATTCAAGTATAAACCGTAAAATCCGGCTTATCAGCTCAAAATAAAATGTCATTAACCATCGCGACACTTGCTGTACTGATCGTATTGTTCCTATTTATATGGGACACTAATAGTAATCAAGAAACACAAAGTAACATTAGGTCGTTTTATAGACCTTTTTATGCGGAATCTATCATTAGTCACGAATATTTATCCACGCCAGAGGCTGTGTGGAAATCCCTAACTTCCTTGGATAGCTATTCATCGTGGTTTCCCCATATTACCCGTCTTTTGCCAGATGTAGATACTAAGCGCTATGTTCATCAGTTTTCGTTTGATCAGTTTTCTCTGGTTCCTGGCGCTAGATTATTGTTGCGTCCTAATAGTTGGTCGCCATCTTATGATAGTCGAGTAGTCGTTGTTGACAAAAACAAAGAAATTTCATTTGATTTAAAATATAGTCCTTTCTTCAGGGAATATGTTTCCTTCGTTTTGGAACCACGTCCTTATGGAACAGCTGTAACATGCCGTAAAACCAGTAAAGGGTTATTCTCGTTTTTATCCCTATGGGGTTTTCCTAATACAAAGTCAAAAATCCTAGAAAATCTTGGCTTTTTCATACCAGAAGAAATAACCAAAGAAGAAACGCAGGACAAAAATGGAGCCACAGTGCAGGCTCCGAAATTAAGCAGGGAAGCAACTATCGCTCATGCGGTGCAGGCCGGCTTGGATGGCAACATGGATTTGATAAATGCTATCATAGATAAACCGACGCGCGGCCTAGCAAAGGCAACGCTGATACAGACAAAACGGAAGGGAGGTGTACTGCCAGAACATCTTCAAAAAGCGCTTTCCGAAAATCCCCCTACCGTTCCTGAAAAACAGCATTCTGGAAGCAGCCCTACGTTTAATACCCAGGAAGAGCAGATAGCTTATCTTGTAAATTTAGCCATAGATGGAAATGATGAACCGTTAAACGCTATCCAAGATAAGGTTGTGCGTGGAAAAGCTAAATCAATGTTGGTAAAAATTAAACGTGGCGCTTTAGAACGGCCGCCGATGCCTCAAGTTTTGGCCGAAACAATGACACAAACAGAATTAGAATCTGGAAAGCAAGAAAACGAAGAACAGCTTATCGCAAGGCTGGTCAAGGCTGGGATTGAGGGCAATATGGATGAAATAAATGCCTTGGATAACAAAGTACTGCGTGGAAAGATCAAATCTTCTATTGTAAAAGAAAAGCGCGCAAAAAAATAATAAATACCTGGTGGTTCATTTGAGGAATATATATTTACTAATAGTTGTTACTGTTTTTTTTATTTTTAGTAAATTATCAATTAAACAAAAAACTGAATCAGAAAAACTCCATAATTTATTTAATGATATGTGGGAATGGGGTTTACAGGAATTTCCTACAAGAGCTACCAATTTGGGTGATTATAGATATAATGATCTCTTGCCAGATATGAGTTTAGCGGCGATCCAAAGACGACACCATAAAAACGAAATAATTCTTCGCACATTAGAAGACCTCAACCGAGATCAACTTAATCATAGTGATAAACTAAACTATGATCTTTTTCATAAAAATATCACAAGAAACATTGAGGCACACCCATTCAAAGGATATCTAATGCCTATTGACCAAATGGGTGGAGTCCAAATCAACTTTCCCAACCTTGTTGATATAACCCCATTTAGAAACCAGGTCGATTTTGATAACTACCTTGCGCGCCTGTTATTGTTTCCAGGATATGTGGATCAAATCATGGCCCTAATGCGGGATGGCCTTAAAGAAAATATTGTGCAACCAAAAATTGTATTAAAAAAAGTACCGGATCAGATATTGGCACAATATCAGAACGATGTAGAAGACAGTCCTTTTTACAAACCATTTGAAAAGGATATAGGCAATTTACCTGAGCCCCACCGCGCCAATTATCAAAAACAAGCTAAGTCAATTATTAAAGATCATGTTTTTACCTCTTATAAAAAGCTATTTGTATTCTTCACTAAAGAGTATCTACCTGCGGCACGTAAAAATATCAGCGCAAGTAGTCTTCCTAATGGTGAAAAATTTTATGCCTTCAGGGTAAAAAGTTATACAACTACCAGTAAGTCGCCATCTGAAATACATTCTATTGG
>CAZOUJ010000226.1:1244-2791 GCA_964582955.1 uncultured bacterium | reverse complement strand
CAGATTTGGATGCCATATAAGTTTAATAGAATTATTATCAGGATAAATTAAATTGATGTTATGGGCATCAATTCCTCTTTCATCTAAATCTTCTGGGCGGGATTTTTCCGCCCAGACAGGTGGTGAAGGATGTATTAATTCTTCACTGCACGAAATTAAAAAAATAAATATAGTAACTATTAATATTTTTAACATTTTAGAACAATCCAACTGTGAAATCAAAACGGTGGGCCTTGCCCAAATCGTGACTTAAAAAACTGTATCCTAAATCAATATTTTTCCTGAAAAGGATAAATTCAAGGCCTACGCCTCCATGCTGCCCTGCTTCATCCTTACCATAGCGTAAATATATCTTTTCCAGAACAGTTAGCTCAATACCAAACTGTTCTTTTTCTTCAAATTGTTGGTTTGCTTGATAAAACAATTCTGCTGTAATGGGAGCAAATATCATATCCTGTTTATAAGAAGCTCCCCAGATAAAACGCATGGGTATGAGGTCTTCTTTTTGGGAACTCCAAAATATCTTTGTACCTACTATGTTGGTCACCGATCCTCCTACGGTCAACAGTCCTATTTTGGATATAGACAAAACTTCACTCAAGGGAACCTGGACGATTCCTCCTACATCAATCCCTATCCCTCTTCCGTTCAATTCGTTCAGGGATTTCTGTATGTACCGAATGTTCACACCAATGGGGCACTTCAAAGGAATTTGATTTGTCTGCCATCCCAGATCCAGATTATACTGAAACAATTTTGCTATGGTTAAGGTCCAGGCAGTTTCACGGTTTGAAAATGATGAAAACCCTTCAGATACAAGAGCTCTAATTGTATCTCTACGGGTTTCAAGATCATTGATCCCATGAATATCGGGTCTTTCCAATATATGATCAATGAGAAGCCCAACACCGTGAAATCCAAGAACCATTTCTCCGGCAAAAGGGCGGGCCACGCTGAATGAATAATAATCTGATAGAGAAAACTGATTCACTGCTAAAACAGAAAATATAGATTTTTTTGATAAAGCAGAACCTGCAGGATTATAAAGATAGGACTGAGGATGACCATGCATGGAAACTACGGCCTGTCCCAGCGAAATAGTCCTTGCAGATGTTCCTATCCTCAGGAAAGAATCAGCATAGTTTGATTGTGCCAAAAGGAGCATTTGAACACTTACCAGTAAAGTAAACAGTTTCATTTCGCTTTGGCCACTTTTCCTACTGATTCAATTGTAATACTATCTTTTTTACCAACCATTCTATAAAAATAAACTCCGTTAGCCACCAGAACTCCAGATTCATCCCTGCCGTCCCAAAGAATTTCATGATATGTCCCTAATTCCAAAGGGATGTCTGTTATTCCACTGGTAAATCGTCTTATACGTCTTCCATTCACTGTAAAAATATCCAGATAAAATTCATCACAGGCATCGGTCAATTCGTAAGAGAACCATGTATGATTCTTGAATGGATTAGGAAAATTACCATAATCGATTAATTCAAGTTCAGATTTTACAATATAAGTTAAATGAAGAGTATCTGACCAAT
>CAZOUJ010000226.1:0-1234 GCA_964582955.1 uncultured bacterium | reverse complement strand
TTTGGGCTGCATCGCTCACTGCGATATGAAAAGACGAATCATTGGAGGTTAATTGAGGCTTCAATTGAATGGAAAGTTCATTCCCATTTCCTGATATTTGAGATGCAGTTAAGGTGTCATTTTCATTTATCCAAATTTTCATACCTGTATGGCGATGGTCAATACCATTGTTATCACGTGCAGTGAGATAAATTACAGGCTCAGAAGTAACATAGCTTTCTTTAAAAAATTTCTGTCCATTAAGAGATGCTTCCAAAATTGGCACAGTTTCATCCGTTGAGATTAAAAAAGCAATTTTTATGTGACCATCAGCAGTCAAGGTCGCCTGATCAGAAGATATTGATGATGATATAGGAAGCCATATATTGAATGCTTCGAAATATCGATAAATGGAATAATTATCTTGATTAACATCTGATATATGCCAAATGACATCATAAGTAAGATTTTCCGGTGCTATTATTTCTAAAGCATTTCTTAATGAATCTGCGACCAAGACCTGAAAGTCAGATTGATTGGATAAATCTACCATAGGATGATCAATAATTTGAATTAATCCTCCACCGTTTTTTATATACACATCTACACCGCTAATTCCCACAGTCTGGTTTTCGGAAACAAAAAATGACCGGGTTTCAAGAGAAGTAATCAAAGTATCATTTTGTTTTGTGACTGTTGAGTCATTACTGTCCGTTATAACTCTGTAATCAAAACTGCCTGCAGGTATATCCACAGGATAATTGATCCATTTTAATTCCTTACCGGTAAAATCAATCTCTTTACTCCCTGTGAATATCCATCCATCATTTTCAGTTAATCTTTGAATTTGGAGAAATGCTGTGCCAGGTGAAGGATATAAATTGCGGTGGGATTATCTCCGTGAATGTATTTTCTGAGATAGGGTTCATTTCAATAGAACGGAAATTTATACCATTGATCAGTAAATATAACGAATCAGTATTTTGTACATTACTTACAAAACCATTCACAAAGATACTGTCCTTATAGGTTACTGTGGGTGGTTCAACGTTTAGTATGTGAACTAACGGTTCTGAGCCTATAAGGGAAAATATACCTGAATCATGAACAATAGATTCACCGGACCTCGCAGATATGTTTATATGATACAAACCACTCTCAGCTGTATCAGACAATGAAATTGAACCACTATACAATTGAGGATCTAGATCAATGGGGTGATGGTCCGAATTAAAGACCTGATAAAAGACTGAAT
>CAZOUJ010000225.1:0-2798 GCA_964582955.1 uncultured bacterium | reverse complement strand
TCATTTCCCATTGGCGTCTCAACATGATAGATATAAATTCCGAAAGCCACACTCAGTCCATCTTCAGACAGGAGGTCCCACGCTCTTATTGATCCCGTTCCCGGATCAAGGTGTCTCATAGTTTTTACCAATCTTCCCCTGATATCAAAAATTCGTATAGTAGCCTCAGAAGGAAGATTAATAAAATAAATCCGTCTTTCACCTCTCCCCATAATAAAATTATGGTCAGGTTCCCATATAGCGGTAGCAACATAGGGATTTGGAATAACAGCGATATCATTTATGTAATTATTCTCTATATTTTTATCAGCAGGTAAAGAACCCATTGTAATAAAAGTAAAAAAATCATCGGACGCAAATGGTTTAGTGGTGTGTAAAAGCATAATATCCCCATTTCCTGGTTCATTAATAATATCATTATTTGGGGCACTAAAAGTCACTGCCCAGGCTGTCAGTGATGTCCCGGAGTCTCCCTGCAAAATAATAATTTCGTCTCCGCTGGACCATGTATCATTTTGGTCATTATCCAGAAGTACAAAACGAGTGCGGTGATCTTCCGTGATGTTCCAGATGACAAAAGGAACCGGGTGTTGATAAACGTCATCCGAATCTACTATAGCATCACTGAACCGAAATTCATAGGTAATTGGAGGGATAGGATCGTTGCTGTCCCAAACTTGAAAATGATATTCATAATTACAATCACCTGAGGTCCAACCAGACTGAGCTTCATCAAGAAGAATCTCTGTATGATTATTTACAAAAAGTCTCAACCCATCAAATACCGGATTTGAATCTTCACCATTGGTAAAACTTGAATATTGAAATACCGGTTCCATTTGGGCACCCCTAAAAAGAGAATAGGTTAAATATTCTGATGAAGTATCATCAAATACTATAGTAAAACTTTCCGATTCTTTTACAGCATCAGGGTTCAGGACCACTAAAGAAATATCACCGGTCCCATGACCAGCCGTGTGTGTGATGGAACCAGAAAGACCACCGGGCGACCATCCGGGAGAGGGTGCCCGAGGAATAATTTCAACAGTATTTATATCGGTCTGCCTATTCCCGGCAACATCAATATCAATATTTTTTGTACACTCTGCGGGTGTAATACCCAAAAGCGAGTCCCCCCGATCATAGGATACAACAGCATAAAAATATGTCTGACCATTAACCACATTTGAATCCTCCCAGGAGTGTTGAAGTCCTGTATTATCTCCTAAATAATATTTTACCCCAAGCCCGTCCTCCAGAGGGAAAAAACCGTCATTATTATTATTATAATCAAACTGTATCTCAGGGCTGAAATAGGTTGGATTACCGTATCCATCAGTGATAGTTCTTATTTCATTGAAGCCAGGGTCGGTTGCCTTGTAGATTTTGTAACCCTCAAAATCAAGCCCAGTTACCGGGTCCCTTGAACTCTCTGCACTATTATCCCAGTAGAGCCTTACCATACCATCTCCAGGGATTGCTGTCAAATTTGGCTTGTCAGGTGCTTTTGAAAAACTATAGTTGTTATCATAAATTTTTTGAACGGTTTCTGCGTTCCTTAGAATATCAGCCTCATCCTCTCCCAATAAAAGAGCTATTGAAATTCTTTCTGTTTGCCCAGCCTTAAGAGGAAAATATCCTGAACCATACCCGCACACAAAATCAATGGTTTGCGGAGGTTGAGGAAAAAATCCAGGCAAAAATGCCTCCCACATTTGTTCATCATCGTTCACTATGAGTTCAGGCCAAACAAATGCTTTAAAACTTGTAAGACCGATCTGGTCAGACTCGCTTATATCCTTATCATCAAAAAAAGGTTCTCCAGCGGTTGGGATGCCATCATCCTCTCCCGTATCAGGTGCGATGTCATTTGGATCATTAAAATCTCCATCGCCATTTACATCAAGCGCCTCAACACCATCTGCACCAACATCATCCCTGCCCGGATCCCAATCCGCGTCGTTATCGATTCCATCATCCCTACGCTCATCAATAAGAAGATTATCAATTCCTTCTCCCGTGATCCAATTCTTTGCTAACAATCCTACATGAGAACTATTTTCATCAATAAGTCCATTTAAATTGTCGTCCATCCCATTATCTGAAATTTCAATAATATTATTATTTGGATAAACAACGAAATCTTCTCTTAATCCTTGAACTACAACCGAATCCTCAGGCATATCGGTTACTGTCCGAACATAAAGTTCGCTGAAATAATTAATAAGTACAATCGCACTTCCTGGCGAGTAACTGATAGAGTCAAGATCACTTTGAGAAATAACAAATCCTGTTCCATAACTTTCTCCGTCCCCATCATTGTCAATCCCATCCAGAGCATTTCCAGGACTTTCAAGAAACTTATAGCCAAAATAACCCGGTTCTCCCCCCCAATTCCCAACTCCATCATGGTCCCAGACGTAAACAATATCATTCTCTATATCAAACCAGGAATCATCATCATACCAATCTTCAGCACCACCCACATCTGCATCGCCATACATTCCAAAAACTACTTTATCATAATCGGTGGTGCTGGTATTAGTAACTTCATAAATGAGAAAAATACAGTCCTCAGCCAGGTTGTGTGCCCATTGGTATCCTCTAGCGGTAATTTCCAAGCCTAATCCTCTCATTGTTGAATCAGTACTGTCCGGAAAAAAGGAAAACTCAGCATTTGAATAATCGTTCATTACATAATAGGATTCCTGGTCCGCTCTGATCAGGCCTTTTCCATATTCTCCGTTCCAAACATCGTTCCAATCTTCATCCTTATCAGTCCAATAATCGGGCCAGGT
>CAZOUJ010000224.1:2219-2821 GCA_964582955.1 uncultured bacterium | reverse complement strand
ACGAGTGAAAGAACCGATATAATAACTCTATCGGATATCAATACAAATTTGTTTGAAATATTGGAATTTGATCCAACCATTGAAAGGTGGTATTGGCTGGTAGCCACAGATCATTGGGGACAATCCACAAACAGTAATGGCTACCTGGTTTATGATGACCCTCCATCTCAGGGGATTCTCTATCCAATAATCTATGATAATGATTCACTCTTTATAATGTGGGAACAGAATCACGACGAGGATTTTTCGAAATATATTTTGTATGAATCATGGTCGAGCTACATGGATGATTCAACAAAGATATATTCCACAGACAACAGGAGTGACACTACTTTTACAGTATCAGGTATAAACACTGAAAATAATCGCTACTACCAACTAATTTACGAAGATATATGGGGATCACAAACACCGACAGATATTAAAGCAGGTGTTCCATATGCACAATTTTTTAAAACATTTGGAGGCGAAAATGAAGATGTAGGTTACTCAGTTCAACAAACATCCGATGGTGGTAATATCATCGCTGGATATACAAATTCTTATGGAAGTGGAAGCTATGATGTTTTGTTGATAAAAACAGATTCTGATGGTAATGAATT
>CAZOUJ010000224.1:0-2186 GCA_964582955.1 uncultured bacterium | reverse complement strand
AAGGCTATTCCATAGAAACGGTGGATGATGGCTATGTTATTGCAGGATATACCTATTCTTTTAACAGCAATAGCTACGATATGTTTTTGTTGAAAACCAACATTGGTGGTGATATCCTTTGGACCAAAACCTATGGTGGCACCGGAACAGATAAAGGCTATTCTGTACAAAAAACATTCGATCCTGATGGTTTCATCATTGCGGGTTATACAGAAACTGAATCTACAGGATTCGATATGTTTTTAGTGAAAACAGATTCTGATGGTAATCAAGAATGGACCAAAACCTATGGCGGAGCTGGGACTGATAAAGGCTATTCAGTTCAACAAACATCGGATGGTGGTTTTATTTTATCTGGAGTTACTACCGCCGAATTTGGTTTTGACATAAGGGTGGTCAAAACGTATCCAAATGGAGAGGAAGAGTGGAACCGAGTTTTTGGGAATACTTTGAACGATATTGGATTCAGTGTTGATCAAACTGATGGTGGTTTTGTTGTTGTAGGATATACAGAAATATTTGGAAGTGGAGATGAAGATGTTTTGTTGTTGAAAATAAATGATGATGGTAATTCAGACTGGGAAAGAACTTTTGGAGGGAGTGGAATAGATCATGGATACACTGTAAATACGAATGATGGGGGATTTATGATTATAGGATTTACGGATTCATTCGGTGCTGGAAACAAAGATGTTTGGCTTATTAAAACAAGTGCTGATGGTAATCCAGACTGGGAAAGAACTTTTGGGGGAAGTGATATCGATCATGGATACTCTGTTCAGCAGACCGATGATGATGGATATATCATAACGGGGTATACCAAATCAGAAGACAATAATGATGATATATTGCTAATTAAGGATCATCCTCTTGGAGTCAATCAATTTGATTATTAACCATTGAAAAAAAATTATTTAGGTACTAAATAAATTGGTCTACCTTTCCCGATTGTTGTTTCCCGAATAGTCATTCGGAGTTAATTTATTCAGTGGAAATTCCTGTAGTACAATCCGTGGATCGCACTTTTGTTCTATGGAAAGGTGTAAAATATCTGTTTTTTGGTGGATATGATTACCATCGTCATTCATCCCACCCAAAGGTCATTTCTGTGTTCCAACAGGCAGCAGAAGAGTATAGCATAAATAGCGGAGGATCGTTATGTACCACAGGCACTCATCCATTGCACAAAAAATTGGAAAAAGAAATATGTGGATTTATTGAATCTGAGGCTGTTGCACTGTTCCCATCATGTTATCTGGCAAACCAGGCATTGATCAAATATTTTATTGAGAATAATTACGATATATTTTATCCAGAAACTAGTCATCCAAGTCTTAAGACTTTTACTAATGCCCAATCCTTCTCAGGATTGGTTGAACTAGAATCGGCTGCGAAAAGTTCAAAAAATCCATTAATCATCGCAGAAAGTATAATTGACAATGGAAATGAGATTGTTGCACTCGATCAAATTATCGAATCTATGCCACAGGCAAAAATCTTGATTGATGATGCTCATGGAATTGGTACCATAGGAAAAAAAGGTAGGGGTATTTGTGAGTATTTTAATTTAGACAGGACAAATATTGTCAGTTCAGGGTCAATGAGTAAAGGAATTGGAGTGTATGGGGGATTTGTTGCTGGTTCCAAACACATTATCGATACAATTAAAAATGTAAGCCCCATTTACCAGGGCAGTTCTGCCTTACCTATTCCTGTTTGTGCAGCTGCCATTAAGTCAATCCAGATTCTTAGCAAAGAACCAGAAAAGATATTAAAACTCCAAAATACTGCAATTCATTTTAAGGAATCTTTAATATCGAAGGGGATACACATTACCTTATCTGAAACCCCAATTTCTGCCTTTGCCATTAGTGATCCTATTCAAAAAGAAGAAATAAAGAAAAATCTCATAAGAAATAAAATTTATCCCTCTCTTATTCATTATCCCGGGAGCCCACCTGAAGGAATATTCCGTTTTGCTCTTTCAAGTGTCCACTCGGAGGATCAGATTAACAATCTATTATCCGTTTTAGTGTCAACTTTATAAGAAATATTCAATAATTAATCAGCTAAGGTTTTAGGAACAAAACTGTAATTTTCATCATGGAATCTCTGAATATCAGAAATTTTTGTATCATTGCACACATTGATCACGGAAAATCTACATTGGCAGACCGGCTCCTGGA
>CAZOUJ010000223.1:0-2835 GCA_964582955.1 uncultured bacterium | reverse complement strand
CCTCAATAGCATCAGGGAATAATGTGGTATAGGAAGGATCAACCACACTCAAGGGCAGACCCACCAAATTCCAGTCATCATTATGGGTCAGGTCCAGGGTAACGTCACCTCCACCGCCACCGTTATCCAAGCTTGCACGGATCATTAGATTACCTGATACTCCGGAGTTACCAATGGGCTCCCAAGTGCCACCTGCACCGATCTTGAAATAAGAGTTCCCGGAATCACTGTTCGTATCCAATCCAAATGGTCTGGTAGAACTGAATTCACGAATACCCACCCAGAATGTTCCACTCATAACCATCTCTTCATCCATCAAATCATGAGAGTTCCACCCATCAACACCTCCGGTGATAATAGATGTGAATATTTCATTCCCGGGAAGACCGTTATCATCATCATACATTTTAAGATAAAAAGCACCCCCATCATTGATCTGATACCACTTGATACGGATCAAAGGATCGTTGCCCTCAGGATTAAACCTTACAGCCAAATAGTTGTTTTGGCCCGCATTGAATCCCATCTCAGATGTACCGTCATCATAAGCAATCTCATTTACCGAATAGGTTGCGCTCACTGCGTACTCATAGGTAATATTATTTTCCACATCAAAAACAGAGTAGCTAATTGAATTTAGCCCACCTGATATCATTTCATCGTCTCGGTACACATTGTAGGTTACACCCGCGCCCTCATAGGTAATATTGGCACGGATTCCCCATTCCCCATCTGACAGATCTGTTCCTCCAATACTTTCAGCCCAAGTTTCCCATCCCCCGGAACTGGGTTTAAACATACTATGGGCACTTGGAACCGCTGAAACATCCAGCTCTGCATTGATCACATCGCTAAACTCATATGCTATGATGTATTTTCCATTGAAGCTCCAGTTATGACCGGATAGGTCAATAGTGTTCCATCCCTCCTCAAGAACCACAGTCATTTCATAGGCAGGGTTCGTATCATACATTGAACCTAGTGTCCCGTACGCTGCAAGGGTTGTTTGAGTTGGCGGTGTATTGCTCGAACTATTATACACCTGAACTGAATTGATCGTAGAAGGACCAACAAGGTCAATTGTTTCACCAGCCATCGCTGTAGAGCCAGGGTTGGACATATAAATACTGTAACCTGTCCAGGCATCATTATCATAGATAAAATCATCTGTTCCGGAAGCATTCATATCATTCCACATAAGGTCACACTGCATGCTCTACCCTTCACCCGTTACCCCGGCGGGCGCTGCATAGGCAACTGTGGACTCCAGATATATTGTGAAGTCGTCTATAAACAATCCGTTACCAGCTCCTCCATCATTATTATCATCATATCGGGACTGAAATTTGAAAATTATATCCTTGCCACCATACTCGCTGATATCAAGGAAAATATTCCCGTTGAAAGGATATCCAGGCATATATTCTTCCCAGCCCAGCCCCCCGGGTCTGGTATCATCTCCGTAATCATAAAATTGATCCACCCAAACTGCCCCGGAAGCAGTCATTTGACTATCTCCATCTGCATCATCACCAAACAGGACATTACCTGAGTTATTTACTACCAAAATATCGTCAACCCGGAAACCGGTCAGTGATGCAGCATCCGGTGTAGAGTATGCTGGATCTGAACCAAAAGCAAATCGGATGATAACATCTTCCCCTGCATAATCGTCCAAATTAAACGTGACCTCATGCCAATCTGACTGGCCTCCCCAGCCTGATGCTAAATTGTCCAGATCACCACCGCAGTCATACTCAGCATCGTACCATATCCATCCATATCCATATGCAAAATCATAGGGATCAGATCCTGTGAGGAGCTCCCACGTGTTGCCTCCATCTGTGGAAACACGCACATTGGCAGCGTCCCATCCATCGGTGCAGGTACCTGCCACTGTAGCACCGGCAGGATCTTCAATTCCCCAGGCCATCATAGTTGTCAGCTCGTAACCTGTTGATGGAACCGCTATGGAAGGTGTATCTAAAAACTGTAACCAACTATCAAGATAACCTGAGATTTCTTCCTTCCCACACCAATAACTTTGATATGCCCACGCATTAAACTCAGACGAATGCCATGCTAGTTCACTTGGATCCATGAGGGAAACATTGTAATAATCCTCAAGAAAATTATCACCGTCACCGTCCGCATCGGGCATATCAGCCCAAAGGTGAAACCCGAACCGTAGCAAATCCTCGGAGCCAATTTCTGGGAGGGAATATAATGGCGAGAGCAAGCTCCAGGTGTTATCCATTGTAGAGCCATCATTTGGAGAGTTAAAACTGTGGGTGGGACTCCAATAGTCTGACTCAGTCAGCTCCCAACCATCATCTGTTTGCCATAACGCAGTACTGGAATCGTCCTCAAAATCTTCAAAAATTAAGGTTATTGGGTCTCTTCCCTGTGAAGATTGACCTTGTTGTGAATCATGGAGAAGATAATCCGAACCGTTGTGCCCAATAGATGTTGGTGTTTGGTTTTGGGCAGGCCTTTCTTTTCCAATAATCAATCCACAGGCTATAATAAAAACACTTAATAATCCATAGCTATATCGTTTCATAATAGGCTCCTTGTAATATAAAACTGTTATTCAACATACATTTTTCAGATTTAAGCTTGGGTATCTATACATATTTAGACACAAAATATTGAAGATTTATTCCTTTTCATCCAAAGTGAGTTGAAAGAAATATATCGTTTTGCCAAGCCGATAAATTTAATGGAATTTTATCCAAACTTACCAGAAGTATCTCTAAAAATTGTCAGGTATTAATCAGAATTCTGCAGACATAGAGAATTGATGGGTCACCTCAAGTATCCCGTAATCCACAA
>CAZOUJ010000222.1:2088-2844 GCA_964582955.1 uncultured bacterium | reverse complement strand
TCATATTCTTTGTTCTGCACCAATTCATAATCCGCGCCATCCACTGATACTTCAAAACGAACTTCCTTTGGAAAAAAGATCCAGGCGCCCTGATTTTGGAGAAAACTTATTCCAAGTTTTTTTATTGATGTCAACGACTCCAAATCAATGACTACTTCAATATCATTCCTTGCAAAGCCCTGCCAAAACCCATCATGATGATTGATTGTTCCCCGCTTACCATCCACCAAAGCGAGAGCCTCTCCTCCAGGATAATGAAGACTATAAGTATGTTTATAAGAAACTGATTTACCAATTCCCAAATGATTCACATTCAACTCATCTTCAGAACGGTCTAAATCTAATCGTCCAATAGGGCGAACACCACCCCCCTTTGTTTTTGTAATACGGTCACCCAATTCTTCGCGGGAATTCTGACCAAGTTCTTTTAATTGTGTAACAATTTCGGGGAATTGTTCTGCCACATTGTAGGACTCGCTGATATCATTTTCAAGATCATACAACTCGATACCTGCATTGCCACGAGCGTATGGTCCGGGATAGCCATCATTCCCAGGTTTTACACCTAAATAAGAACGATATTCATGCGGGAATGTCAATTTCCACTTTCCCTGTCGTACAGCTACTAATTCACCAACATAATAATAATTATATTCATCTCTTGGTGATTTAATTGATTCTCCAAACAAGTGAGATTTAAAACTAATCCCATCAATTTTTTTCTTAGGCAAATCAGCGCCGACAATATCAGCTATT
>CAZOUJ010000222.1:1005-2063 GCA_964582955.1 uncultured bacterium | reverse complement strand
AATCGTTGCAGTAAGTTGATTTGATACAAAGCCCTGCGGAATTTTACCGGGCCAACGCATTATAGCAGGGACGCGTGCTCCCCCTTCCCACATGGCTCCTTTACCTTCTCTCAAAGGACCTGTTAAACCTGCATGATTACCATAATTCAACCAGGGGCCGTTATCACTAGTGTAAATGACCAATGTATTTTCATCAAGGCCATTTGTTTTGAGTGCTTTTAATATTTCACCCACAGACCAGTCGATCTCCATTATCACATCACCATACATACCCTGCTGGCTTTTTCCTTTAAATTTATCAGATACACCTAAAGGCACATGGGGCATAGAATGAGGTAGATATAAAAAAAATGGAACATCTTTATTTTTTTCGATGAACTTTACAGCACGTTCTGTATAACGAGTAGTTAATCGGTCTTGATCAGCTAGTGTAAGAATCTCCTCAATCTTTTCATTCCCTTCAATAAGTGGTAACTGGGGATAAAAGCTTTTAAAATGATCCGTACCGCTCACAGGTGCACCGCTATAGTCTACAGGCCACATGTCATTGGAATAGGGTACCCCAAAATATTCATCAAATCCCTGTTGAAGGGGAAGAAATTTTTCATGATGACCTAAATGCCATTTCCCGAATGCAGCTGTGGTATAGCCTTCATTTTTTAATATCTCCGCGATGGTCTCTTCCTCCGGATTCAGCCCAACCCTGGCTGTATGGTTATAGGCACCTTGCACACCTACCCGTTCAGAATAACAACCAGTGAGCAAGGCTGCTCGGGAAGCACTGCAGACCGCTTGGGATACATGAAAATCTGTGAAGCGCATACCTTCATCAGCCATCTGATCTAAATTTGGTGTACTATAACCTTGGGCCCCGTAAACACCCACATCAGCATATCCCTGGTCATCGGTAAATATGATCACAATATTTGGTGACTCTTGAGTTGGGCTCATGCAAGCTGCAAAAAATAGGAATCCAAAGATAGAAGAAAATATTAATAATCGAATATTATATTTAAGATGACCGCACAATTTATTATTCATCATCACTTCTGCCTTTG
>CAZOUJ010000222.1:0-995 GCA_964582955.1 uncultured bacterium | reverse complement strand
AATATTAGGAGGCAGCTTTTTCCTGCAAGATCCTATCCAAAACAATCCTAAAACAGCGGTTAAAACTAGAAGTTTTTTCATTTTTTTGCTTATAACTGCCAACGTCAGCCTGCTGACACAGACTAGATTATCATCTTCATTTTTGATTTCAATATTCCAAACATGAATTTTCCTCCCAATTTTTATGGGTGCAGCCCTTCCATAAACCCAACCGTTTTTAACACTTCGTAAATGATTGCAGTTTAACTCTATTCCAACTACTCCTTTATCATTTAAATCTATCTGCATACCAGCGGCAATACTCCCTAAAGTTTCCGCGAAAGCTGCTGACGCACCTCCGTGCAATAATCCATACGGTTGAACAGTTCGATTATCCACTGGCATTTTCCCGCAAATGTAATCCTTTTCGAAATCAGTAATTTCAATACCAATATGCTCCATCATCGTTCCCTGCCCAAAAGCATTTAATTTTTCTAATGATTTTTGTTTATCCATGATTTAAATCTCTTATTATAATTTTTTACTTTCCAATTCCATTTTTCTTCTAACACATGATTGATAAATTATTAATAGAAAACAAAAACCCCTATCCCAAAAATTATGATAGAGGTTTCACCTTAAGAAAAATATGTTTATTCGGAAAATTTATTTATAATGAATCGACAACCGTAGAATCTGGCTGAGGTGGTGGTGGGACTTCTCCCCAATAGGTTGGTGATGTATTCAACTGAAAACTAATATTTTCATTGGTTTGATAAACTTCTATTTCTTCAGCAACCCGTATGTTGCTATAGGCCCATTCAGCACTAGAGCGGCCAACAGTTACTTTCGCTAAGATTTCTCCATTGTAATCCTTTACAATCAAATGGGTACCGGTAGAATCACCGACATTATATTTGTCCCAATTTTTTGCATTTTTAGATACGAGTGATGTTCTTTTCACTTTTAGAACATTATTAAAAAATCCGTTTATTGTATTTTCCTTCACAAGTAAT
>CAZOUJ010000221.1:2577-2848 GCA_964582955.1 uncultured bacterium | reverse complement strand
TCATTTCTTCCTTATCTCTGACCATCCGCATTCCCTTTCCTCCCCCTCCAGCTGATGCTTTTAACATCACCGGATATCCCATCTTTTCTGCAAGGGATTCACTTTCCTCAACGGTCTGTAGTATATCATCGCTCCCTGGAATAACAGGAACCCCTGCTTCAACCATGGTAGCTTTAGCCCTAGACTTATTTCCCATGGAATTAATGATTGCTGGACCAGGACCAATAAAAACGAAATCATTTTCGTTACATATTTTAGAAAAGTCAGCATT
>CAZOUJ010000221.1:0-2567 GCA_964582955.1 uncultured bacterium | reverse complement strand
ATAGCTCTCATTACTGGGACCCGGTCCAATGCACACAGCCTCACCGGCAAATTTTACATGAAGAGAGTACTTATCCGCTGTAGAGTAAACCGCAACGGTTTCAAGACCCATTTCATGACACGCTCTTATAATGCGAAGAGCAATTTCTCCCCGATTAGCAATCAGTACCTTCTTTACCATGAAACTTTATTCCGAACGAAGTACAAACAACGGTTGATCAAATTCTACCGGTGTCCCATTTTCAACCAGTACTTTTTCTATCGTACCGTTTTCTTCTGCTTCGACCCAACGATGCAACTGCAATGTGCAGTTGCGGAAGTAGGCAACACATTCGGCGAGAAGAAGCCTTATCTGTTGTTGAGTAACGGAACGTCGAATCTAAAAGACAACATCCGGAGAAGAAGACCGATAAAATGTACCTGGCATGGGCGAATTTATATTGTCAACGCCTTGTTTATTTTCCACACTTTCCAGTGATTCATCAGAACTTTCTGCCATACTTCTTACGGCGGGAGCAACAGATTCATCAAGGCCAGCAGCTTTTTCTGATGCAGTTTTTACCACTCTATATGTTTTCCCCCAGAAACGGACTTCAATTTCATTCATATCACTGTGTTCCAAAATATAAATAATTTCTTTTAATTTATCCTGCCACATAATTTTTCCTTTTATGACTGTTTAGCCCGTTCAATATACTCACCGGTTCTAGTATCAATTTTTAATAAATCACCCTCATTAACAAACAGAGGAACATTTAAGTCTAATCCAGTTTCTAAAGTAGCAGGTTTTGTAGCACCGGTTGCTGTATTCCCCTTAAAACCTGGTTCTGTTTCCGTTACTTCCAAAATAACATGCGCAGGAATCCTTATATTCAGGACTTCGTTTCCATCAAACAAGAGGTCTACTTCCATACCTGAAATAAGAAAATATTTATCATTACCTACCAAATCTAGATTAACCTGGATTTGGTCATAGGTTTGATTATCCATAAAATAAATAGATATATCATCCAGATACAGATATTGCATGGATTTTGCCTCTACCTTTATGAGTTCAATGCGAGCACCTGCATTAAAAGTTTCATCTATAATTTTTCCCGATTGTAGTTCTTTTAGTTTTGTTCTAACAAACGCTCCACCCTTACCAGGTTTTACATGCTGAAATTCAACTACTTTCCATCGTTTTCCTTTGTGGAATATAACTGCTCCATTCCGGATATCTGAGGTTGATGCCATTTAATTCCCTTGATTCACTACATAAAATTTACAATAGGATGTTCACCAATTCAAATTCTCTACAAGATTATGCCAATTCCCAATCTGTCCTTGCCCATTTTAAAAATTCTTTACTCCAATTAATATCTTTAATACGCTGGTTTTCTGATGTAATTCCCCGGGCAAACTTGATCTGATCGGCACGAGAAAGAAGAGAAATCCATTGTTCGAGTAGAATATTTTCTATAGGAATAATACGTTTATTTGCAATGATTTCTTCTGTGGTCATTTCCAAAGATTTAACGAAAACGCTATGTTCAACAAATTCACGTAAAATATGTGACAGATTAACATAAAATGTTTTGTCATCTAATGCACTATCCAATTTTTCAAGTCTTTCCACTGCTCGGCTAAATGGAGATTGAACATTCTCATAATGTGCCGGAACAAATGAATCATAAATTTGTCGTTTAGACCATGCAAAAAGAAGCATCAGAATGGTAAATATAAGAAAACTCCATTGTGTGATCTTTGCCCATGGTGTTGGATAAACAATCGGAACAGGTTCCTTTATAGGTTTTAAAGCTGGTTGGACGTCACCAGTCAAAGTTGATAACACAGATATTTCTAAAGGATTTGTTTCTAAGGAATAATCTAAAGTTGAATCCTGGACATGGCTGATTCCAACGGAATAACCGGGTATTGTAAATGCGCCTGTATCCCAAATAACAATCTGAAACTGGATTTTATTTTCTTCATAAAAAATTGATTTTTCTCTTATTTCAATGGGCTTTTCTACCTTTAGTTCTGAAAAAACTAATCTTTGATCTGAATTTGTCTTTATTTCTACGGTTAAATGAATAACATCTCCAATAGTAACTTTATTTGTATCAAGGGATGCTTCAATACTAACAGTATTATTTTTTTCAGGTGTAGCTGTACATCCGTAAAAATTAAACCATCCAATAATTATCACACTCCCGAGGGGGAAAAACCCTTTACTCATTAAACCCGTTTTTCACGACGATGAAAAAAATCCATGAGAGGTTCAACATAATCTTCCTGAGTAGAGATTGAAATCAAATCAAATTTTATTTTCTTACAACGTGATTGTAACTCACTGATACGATTATTAAAGGTGTTTTTATAATCTATTCGATCTGGATATCTGCTTGTATTGATCCAAAATTCTTGTTCTGATTCAGGATCTATCACCTTTACCAATCCCAAATCTGGAAATTCTACTTCCGAAGGATCATAAAGCCTGATACCAATTATATCATGTTTTTTATTTACCATTTTCAAAGATTTCCAATAATTAGAATCCACAAAATCTGAAATCAAAAATACTAC
>CAZOUJ010000220.1:0-2852 GCA_964582955.1 uncultured bacterium | reverse complement strand
AAGAACTGGAAAATGTTCCAGTCCAGTTGGCATAGGAAAAACCGGAAGGAACAATGTCCTTTTCCGCCCTGCCTTCTTTCGACCAATCGGATGAAATAGATATTTTCCGGGCAAGAAATTATCATCACTTGATTGATTGTCCGATCATGGTGTCTAAACCGGATACGGCAACATTCACTGTTGCCAATACAAAAATTTATATTGAATCTTTTCACGCCAATGGTCAGGTTGGTTACGCAGACGTGATCGAAAAAGAGATACAGCCATCCATGGAAGCGGTAGCCGCCTTTACGGATTCCCTGCCTGTGGATGAATATCATTTCATCTTATATATTAGTGACGGGAAAAAATTAATGGAAATTTTACAGTCTAAAGAAAAAGGATTCTTTACGAAAGTAAGAACTGTAATGGATAATGTTACACTTTTTGGTTCCGGAGCACTAGAACATGGGAATTCTTCCTTTTACTTCCTTCCCGACTTTGGAGATACAACCTTCATATCGATGATCAAAAGGGTGGCCTTGCATGAATTCATGCATATTTTTACGCCGCTGAATCTCCACAGCAAGTACATTGGTGATTTTGATTATGTGAATCCACAAATGTCAAAACACCTTTGGCTTTATGAAGGAATTACGGAATATTTTGCCAGCCTTATATTGGTTCAAGCTGGCCTGATTACACCAAAAGAATTTTTCTCGGACCGGTTTTCAAAGAAGATCAGAAGTGCTGCCAGATATCCGGAAAAGAAAATTTCTTTTACAGAGATGAGTGAAAATGTTTTTCAAAAAAAATACCAACGGCATTATTACCAGGTTTACCAACGTGGTGCTTTGATCGGGTTATTACTTGATATTGAAATTATCCGGCTTACCAATGGAAAAAAGACGTTGAAAGATGTGGTGATTGAATTGGCGGGAAAATATGGCCCGAACCGATCGTTTAATGAGCAAACCTTCTTTGATGAATTCGCATCTTTGGTACATCCTGAACTCCGGCAATGGTTCAAGGATCATGTGGAAGGAACGGTACCCTTGGATATAGAAAAAGGACTTGATCTGATCGGTGTTGAATATTCCAAAAAGGGAAAACATGTTGTCAGCAAGCGAATTATTAAGGATTATGGGTCCAAGACCTATATGATTTCCATGGGAAAATACCGAAAAATAAAAAAGGTAGGAGAAAAAGATCCCATAGGGTTCTTAGATGGTGACCAGGTGGATATTGCACACCTGGAAAAAGTGCTTTATGATGATTTGGGTTACCCTGTGAAAGAGAATACAATCGTTGATATTTTCATCAAAAGAGATGGTGAAATCATTTCACTACCCTATACTGTTGAACATAAGGAAAGGAAATATAAACATCGTCTTAGAATGATGAAAGATCCATCAAAATCTCAATCCGATTACTATTCAATCTGGATGGGCAATTAAAAAGTAATTACCATTCTTTTATCAAGCCGATCTTATTTCGTAAATTCCACCTCGCCTGTTGCATACTAAATAATATTTTTAAGGGAAACGTGCATGTCAAACTGGGACAAAGAACAGTTCATTAATCACCTGCGGGAAAACTGCAGTAGGGAGGTTGCTAAAATTGGTGTTTCTGTTATTGAATTTTCTGAAAAACGGGACAGATGTTTCCTGGGGGCGCGGCGGAGATCATGGTACGTTAACTTACCGCTGTAATTCAGATATAGGACCGTTGCCATTATTTCATATGACCTCGAAAGGACAATTAAATCTGCAAATCAATTTTATGCGCAATAAGGAAATACCGCCGATGGTAATCCAGGATATTGTATTGAAACTTGAATCTAATTTCTTACGCGATTACGATGAATATGAATATCCAAGCGATGTGTTTGTACCCATGGAAGAGTTGTTTCATACCCAAGCACAGGTGGATAAATTCCTGAAAACCATGGAAGGTGCCACCTATCGTTTGAAACAGTGAACCTGTCGAAAACTCTCTTTTAAAAAGGCTCCGTAATTGGAGCTTTTTTATTTACCTGCTCCAGGCCTTTTGAAAAAGAGGTGGGAGCAGGAGCAGAAATATATAAAAACAATAAACGCACATATGTCAATTCTAAAATCATTATTGGGTAATTTCCTGACCGATATAGTTCATTGATAGGTGCAGAAACATATTTCTTTTTTATTTTTTCTTTCGGTTCTTCTGGCTAGTGACCGTTTTAATGACGAACTGCCCATCAGCCTGACAGAGGAAGAAAAAACCCGAATCCATGAGATCTATACCATGGGTAGGGACACAGATCCGCCGCCAACATCGATCCGAAATGTAGCGGAATATGAGCGAATGCAGGGCGCTCTCATTCGATATCCATTTGGAATCTCTACGTCTATAATTGCAGAAATGTCGGAAGATATTACGATCTACTGCCTTGTATCTTCCAGCCAACAGAATTCGGCATCAAATTCTATGGAAAATGGTGATGTGAATATGGATAATGTGGAATTTGTATTGGGTAATACGGACAGTTACTGGACCCGGGATTATGGACCCTGGTGGGTGGTGGATGGACAACAGAATATGTCCATTGTGGATTTTACCTACAATCGACCCCGTCCCAATGATAATCAAGAACCTTTAAAAATGTCAAACCATCTACGCGTTCCCTATTTTGCTACAGATCTTGTCCACGCCGGTGGGAATTATATGACAGACGGACTGGGTATATCCGCGTCCTCTGATCTGGTTTTTGAGGAGAATGACATATCCAATGATTCTGTACTGCAGATTATGCAGGACTATTATGGCATTGACAACTACCATGTGATTACTGATCCCTATAATAGTTACATTGACCATATTGACTGCTGGGCAAA
>CAZOUJ010000219.1:0-2852 GCA_964582955.1 uncultured bacterium | reverse complement strand
ATCAGTTGGGCTGACATGGCTGGCGGTGTCAGTTTTGTTAATTTTAGCAAAGGAACTGTAGCTTCAGTCCCAATGGTATCGGCAGTGGATATTGCTGATAACAGAACTCCAGCCTCGACAACTTATACGCAGTTGTGGCGAACTGGCTCTTCTGGTACACATTCTACGGTTGGTAATGTTTTTACGTGGATATCAGGGAATCACGCAAGTTCTCCTTCCGCATCAACATCTTTTTCGGCTATGGGAATTGTATGTACCCCATCAACCAAAACGATAACTGTTACAACTCCAGAAACAATTTGGGAAAACCCTAGCTATACAGGTGTTAGTACATGGCAAGGGACTGGATGCGAAGGTAGCGGAGAAATGGTTTGTCACGGCAATATTGCGTGGCCTAATCAGACCACTTACAAATTTGGTTATGCTATGTATCGACAGGATTTGTCAGATGGGTCAAGTGCTTCTTACACGATGGGTGGAAACACAGGCGATTCACATGGAAACAATGACCCTCATTATTCTTTGCCTTATAACACTAGCGGAGCAACTCGCGCTTTTATAGTTGGTTACGATCAAAATGGCAGTCCCGCGAATCAGGCAGCTTACCGAATCTACTCTGGCGCGGGTGCTGGCAACAACGGCTCAATGGGTGGTGTTAATCCGTGTCCTAACAGGAACACCTCGACCGTCCAAGCGGTGAGTATGTTTACGCATCCGTTAATCACTAGCGCAGGTCTGTTTCCAAACAGCGGAAGTCATAACTTGCCGTCACACATTTGCGCGTATGGAACTGCTAACGGGTACAGTAAGATTGCGGTTGATGCGGGTAACAATGTTGGCTCGGAAGTGACAACAGGTTTCAATAGAACGCAATACAGTGCTCAAACGGCCTTTCTTGTCAAAGACCCGAGCAGCACAAATTTAAAATTATTCAATTACGATTACTACGGTCAATGTTGCGAATGGACTAGTACAACGCAAACGTATGATAGAGGTAGTTGGGGAAGTATGCTGCCTTTTTCCCTAAATGCACATAAACATATGTTGATTCCAGCAGGTAATTTAAATGAGTGGATGATCTGTGGCAGTCAAGGTTACCCCTATTATGCGCCTCATGCATTTTTCAAATTTACAATTGATTATGCCACAGGCACATTTACTAACATAAAGATTCTTGCGATTGATGCCAACACAGATATGATTCCTTTAACTTCATCTTATACCTACGCCAAAGCTCTCTTCGGTGATAATGAAGATATATCAAGCGCACCAACTCATATTTTATGGACAGGTTTTCATGGCACAAGTGATGGTTGGGCTTTTATATCTGATTACCCCGCTGACAGTTTTTTTACAGCTTTATAAATGAGAATTTTAAATCCTGCTCCCACCAGTTAAATAGACTCAAATCCTCTCAAGAGCATTGGTGTTCTTTTATATAATATCTTTTATTATAATAGATTAATCTATTTATCTATAGTATTACTTTAACTAAAGATTACATTGACCTATTACATATTATTACAATCATTAAGTTTTTAATTTGTGTATAATATCTTTAATTTCTCACATGAAAAAAATTAATCTTATCTTATTATTTATTAGTTATTCATTTACTCAAGTTGTTTCTGTAGGAGAGCCAGTGTTTCCGATAGATGATAACAATCAAATTCAATTTATTGATGTCAGTACATCTGCATCAGTAGACCGTAACTTTCATCCAATGGTGCATCAATTTGGCGATGAGTATGATATAGATATCAATATACTTAGCCAGTCAGAGATTTATATCACCGACAATATTTATACGTTTGTAATTGGAATAACATCACCAGGTGCGTATGGCCTTGGATTTAACTTTAGTGAGTTTTTATTATCACCAGGAGCTGAGCTTTATTTCTATGAACAGGACAGAAGTAGCTACTTTGGAGCGCTTACATATGAAAATAATAAGACTTCGGGTGATTTGACAACATCCATCATTAAGGGAGACCACATTGTAATAGAGCTTACTGTGCCTGAAAATGAGATTCAGGATATAAGGCTTCATCTAGATACAGTGATACATGATTTTGAAGATATTATGAACTATCACAACACCCTTGAAAGTGATAGGGAGGATTGTAATACAAATGTCAATTGTCCACAGGGAAGCGCTTGGACTGATCAGATTAATGGAGTAGTAAGGGTCTCGATGGGGGGTGGTCTGTGCTCTGCTTCACTAGTTAATAATACTTCATTTGATAGGACACCCTACGTATTATTTGCAGATCATTGTGTCAGTGGATCAGCTAGCGGATATGTTTTTTATTTTAACTATCAAAGCTCTACTTGCTCAGGAACAACAGGACCACTTAATCAGAGTGTAAGTGGATCTACAGTCCTTGCAAGTCAGGATATAAACAGCGGACCAGATTTTGCGCTCCTTATGCTTAATGCAATTATTCCTGACTCATATAATCCATTTTATGTTGGGTGGTCAAGAACAAGCTTCGCTCCGCAGGAGGCTGTTGGGATTCATCATCCAGGCGCCGATATTAAGAAAATTTCATTCACTAATGACAATGTCTCATCAAACGGATATTATTGGGAGTTTCAGTATGATGATGGAAGAGTTATCCCAGGTTCTTCTGGGTCTCCTTTCTTTGATCAGAATAAGAGGCAGGTGGGGATTGCTAGTTATATATATACAAATTACTGTGATCCTTCCCCTGATTGCTACTGCTCTCAGCAGTATGACCATGGATATGGAAGATTTGATCAGGCATGGAATATGGGTATGGCTCAGTATTTAGATCCTCTTAGTACAGGACAGACCTATATTGATGGAATTAGCATAACAGGCATTAGCA
>CAZOUJ010000218.1:0-2854 GCA_964582955.1 uncultured bacterium | reverse complement strand
TCATCTCCGGCAGTGTTAGATATTGACAACGATGGTATGACGGAGGTGATTTATGGTGAGTACGGAGGATTGTTACATATGGTAGATGAGCTGGGCAATGAACAGCCTGGTTTTCCTGTAGACCTAGAGAATGACATCTGGGGATCTCCTGCTGTGGCTGATCTAGAGGGAGACGGTGATATGGAGATAGTTATAGGCTCCAAGGACAAGCATTTACTGATCATAAACTCTGATGGTTCAATTCAGGCCGACTACAATGCCCAGCAGTATATCATGGCCACACCTTCTTTGGGAGACATTGATGGTGATGGTGAGTTGGAAGCAGTATTTGGGGGATATTCTTCTCCGGGTAAGCTGTTTGCTGTAAATGCGGATGGTTCTTCTGTGAGCGGATTTCCCATTCAGTTGGGAGAGAAAGTGCAGCGCGGAGTTGCCCTGGCAGATTTCAATGGTAATGGAATAGTGGACATCGTGATCGGTACAGATGGTGAGCGGATTCAATTGATATATGATGATGGTACAGAAGCACCTGGTTTTCCATTTGAGGCGGATAATGATTTCAGGACAGCTCCTTCAGTTATAGAGATGAACGGTGAGAAGGTGATCGTAGCCGGGAACCGGGATGATAGTTTTTACGGAATCAATTCAGATGGAAGTTTACGTTTTATGGTGGAGACAGGAGCAGATGTAAGCACCAGTGCCGGTTTTGGTTCTACTATTTCAGGTGCTGTTGTTTTCTTTGGTTCAGATGATGGATATGTGTATGGAGTGGATATAAATGGCAATGCTCTTCCAGGTTGGCCGCAGTATGTGGAGGATGATGTGATTTGTTCTCCTGTGGTAGTGGATTTGGATGGAGATGGTGAGGTTGAGATTGTAACGGCAGTGGATGGTCCAAAGCTATATGCATTTCTTTTAGATGGCAGTTATTTCCATCATTTTCCTATTCATTATGGGGATTTTCCTTTTAAAGGTTCCCCGGGAGTGGTGGACATGGATTCAGACGGTGACCTTGAGATTGTGATAGGGACAGCCCGTAGTATTGTGAATGTGGATGTGAAGGAGACTTCTGCTTCAGAGGGATACTGGAATATATATAGAGGCAATCTTCAAAGGGCCGGATATTATGAAGTTGTACAGACATCAGAGATGACAGTTGAGGTAAGTCATATGTCAGACTGGAATCTGTTGGGACTTCCGGTGTGGATGGATAACACAGAGGTTATGTCAGTCTATCCTGATGGTATAGAGGGGACTTTATTTTCATTTGCAGACAGTTATGTACAGCAGGATGAGTTGGTAGCCGGAGTAGGCTACTGGTTGCGCTTTACTGAAGCGGGCTTAACCGGTATAACCGGAGTTCCCATTTCAGAGTTGACTTTGTCACTTCAGACAGACTGGAATATCATTAGCGGACTTTCTGTAGGTGTGAATGTATCAGATATTGTTGATCCTGAAGGTATCATCATTCCCAATACTTTTTTTGGTTTTGGAGAGAGTTATGAAGTGTCAGATGTTCTGGAGCCGGGGAAAGCATATTGGATGAGGACTTCATCCTCAGGTGAGGTAATTCTGGGAGGGTCTTTTACTTCGAGAGTGAAGACAACTCCTTTGTTACAGACAAATACCATAAAGGTGAAGGGGATGACATTGTATTTTGGGACAGAAGTTGAGGATAAACTGCAGTACAGTTTACCACCATTACCTCCTGAGGGAGCCTTTGACATCAGATTCAATGGCGACAGCAGGGTGTGTTCAGATGACTGTGAGATAGAGATACAGAATGCTGTAAAGGGAACAGCTATCGAGATCAGTGTGGCAGATGGAGATGAGTGGGAGTTGGTTGATGCAAGCGGGACTATTAGGATCTGTTCAGGCAGTGAGAATTTAGAGTTAAGTGAAGATCCCGGGACACTGGTGCTCAGGAGAACCACGTCATTCAATTCACCTATGACCTATTCTATTTCTCCTGCATATCCCAATCCATGCAATCCGCAGACGATGATAGAGTTTACACTTCCTGAAGTGACACATGTGAGGGTAACCATACATGATGTATTGGGTAGCGAGGTACGGGAGTTGGTATCGGGTCAGATGGAAGCTGGCCGTTAATCTGTGAGTTGGGATGGAACAGACAAATATGACAATCCTGTAAGTACAGGGGTGTATTTACTTCAGATTAACTCTCATGAGTATAATGATTTTATGAAGTTGGTTCTACTGAAATAAAGATTTGTAAATATTAAAAAAATGGTGTACAATCGAAACCTCTTTGTAGGTATTATTTAACTAAACTATAATAAAAAGGGAACAATAAAATGAGTAAAGAAAGAGGATCTGATAGAAGACAAGATGTGAGAAGAACACATCAACAAGAAACGTCCACTGATAAACGTACAGGAGATGAAAGAAGAACAAATACAGACCGTAGATCTTCCTAATTCCTTTTCGATGTGAATAAATTTAAAACCCCTGATTTCAGGGGTTTTTTATACTCTTATAGTGATAGGAGGATCTTTTTTGATTGTACGAATTTGTTCTGGGTCAAGGTTCCTGCGATAGTATTCAAAAGTTTTTCCAGTTCCCTGCCAATTATCAGTTCTATTTATGATTTTTATATCACCAGTGAAATTTGATGACACACCGGTTTTAACGTGTCCAGTGATAAATTGAATAGACTCTCTTTTTTTTGCCCAATTTATATATACACGCTTAAGCATTTTTGCATAACCACATCCTATATATTGGGATTGAACGACAAATGTATAGGTATATAATGTATTTTTCTTACCAAAGTTTTCATCTGTTCTAGCCCAGGGTTCATGATTCAGTTCTTCAAGAAGAATACCTATGA
>CAZOUJ010000217.1:2576-2863 GCA_964582955.1 uncultured bacterium | reverse complement strand
TCTGTTTCATCCCACTTTCGTTGTGGTTCTCCTTTCTGATTTATCGTCTCTTCAACACGGCCAAAAAAATGTATTGGATATACAACTTCCCTGCGCTGTATTTCCCAGGGATATCCTTCTTCCTACCAGTTGTCAGGATCTTCCACTTGAGATCCTTTTTTAAACTGTTGTTTAAATATTCCGAATTCATAGCGAATTCCATATCCATGTGCAGGAAGCTGCAATGTGGCCATCGATTCCAAAAAACAGGCAGCCAGTCTTCCAAGTCCACCGTTGCCTAAACCTGC
>CAZOUJ010000217.1:0-2566 GCA_964582955.1 uncultured bacterium | reverse complement strand
CAGTTCGTCAAGTTCATAGCCAATTTTTCTGATTGCCTCTTCTCCTGTTTGACTGATACCCAGATTCAGAAGATTGCTTTTTAAGCTTCTACCAATTAGATATTCGAGAGAGAGATAATATACTTGTTTACATTGCTTGATCTTGTAAGTTTGCTGTGTATCGTTCCAAAATACGATCAGTCGATCCCTGATGGACAATGCCAAGCTCCGGTAAACATCTATATCTTCAGCAGTATGCCGGTTTTTACATTGAGAAAATTCAAGATGATTAGCAATTGATTTAATCAATCCATCCCTATCCAAGGGACGATATTTTGCTACTACATCCCAAATATTTTCCATTTCTTGGCGGGTTTGCGGCATGCCTTTAGTGAAATTAATCTGTATTGGATTTCTCAAAAACAAGACATCCCAGGGGAGGTAAATTTACTTTTGAATGGAAGGGCTGGTTCTGCCAGGACTGGGAGATAGTTTCAATGTTGTCCTGTTTATTATATCCCGACCCTCCAAATTTTATTTCATCAGTGTCCAGTACTTTTATGTATTGACCTGCTTCAGGTAAACCCATTAAATAACTTTCGCGGGGCACGGGAGTAAAGTTAAAAATAAAAATAAGATTGGGTGCTTTTGTGTTATCTGCTCCGCTCCGTATGAATGATAATACACTGTTTTCCTGATCATGATGATCGATCCAATGAAATCCTGATCCATCAAAATCATTAGTGAACAATGTTGGCTTGCTTAGATAAAAGTGGTTTAACGCACGTACACAGTCCTGTAGTTCCTTGTGGTTAGGATATTGTGTTAAATGCCAGTCCAAACTTTTGTTTTCACTCCACTCCTCCCATTGTCCAAACTCAGATCCCATAAATAAAAGCTGCTTCCCTGGATGAGCAATCTGAAAAGCCAAATAAAGACGTAAATTTGCAAATTTTTGCCATGTATCTCCCGGCATTTTTTCAAGCAAAGATTTTTTCCCATGAACAACTTCGTCATGTGAAAGCGATAGCAGAAAATTTTCTGAGAAGGCATACATGAATGAGAAAGTAATTAAATTATGGTCATATTTTCTATGCACCGGATCTTTTTCCATGTAACGTAATGTATCGTTCATCCACCCCATATTCCATTTTAAATTAAATCCCAAACCTCCAGTATAAGTTGGATGACTAACTCCGTTCCATGCAGTTGATTCTTCAGCAATCGAGAGAATTCCTGGATGATAGTGAAACAGCGTTTCGTTAAGCTGTCTCAAAAAATCAATTGCACCTATATTTTCCCGTCCGCCGTAACGATTCTTAATCCAGTTTCCTTCCTCACGGTCGTAATCGAGATAAAGCATTGATGCCACAGCATCTACTCTGATACCGTCAATATGGTATTCATCAAACCAGAATAGGGCATTGCTGATCAAAAAATTACGAATTTCATTACGCTCATAATTAAAAATGAGTGTTCCCCATTCTTTGTGTTCTCCTTGCCTTGGGTCTTCATGTTCAAAAAGCGCTGTCCCGTCAAAACGTGCCAGACCATGGCTGTCTTTAGGAAAGTGACCGGGAACCCAGTCAAGTATTACTCCCAAACCTGCTGCATGACACCGATCAATAAATTTCATAAACTGATGTGGAGAACCATAACGAGATGTTGGTGCAAAATACCCTGAAACCTGATAACCCCATGAACCGTCTAAAGGATGTTCTGCAACTGGCATCAGTTCAAGGTGGGTATAACCCATTTCCTTGGTATATGGTAGCAGACGGTTGGCCAGTTCAGTATAAGAAAGAGATCTCTCTCCCTCTTCCGCAATACGTTTCCATGATCCCAGGTGAACTTCGTAGATATTAATCGGCTGCTTAAGGTGATCACTTTTTCTCCTCTCTTCAAGCCAATTTTGATCAGTCCATTCAAAACCGTTCAAATCTGTAATTACTGAAGCAGTTGCAGGACGTTTTTCCATAGCGAAGCCAAACGGGTCACTTTTCAGGTAAACTTCGTTATTACTCGATTTAATTTCATATTTATAAAGCATCCCCTCGGATACTTCAGGAACAAAAAGTTCCCAGATGCCTGAGTGCCCAATCAAGTTCATTTGGTTATTTAGTCCATTCCACTGGTTGAAGTCTCCTACCACGCTGACACGCTTTGCGTTTGGTGCCCAGACAGCAAACAATGTCCCGGATACTCCTTCCAGTTCAAGAGGATGAGAGCCAAGTTTATTGTATATTCTATGGTGATTCCCTTCGCCAAAAAGGGATTCTGTCAGTTGAGTGGAAAAATAATACGGGTCGTGGCGAGTATATTTACTCCCGTCTTTGTAATTTATTTCCAGTCGATATGGTTTTAATTTCTGAAGAGACTGTATTTTTATTTCGAATAGCCCTTTGGGAGGAATTCTTTTAAATGTATTATTTTTAGAATCAGTTTCATCATCCCAATTTAAAGAAATCTTTTTTGCGTTTGGCTCAAGAACCCGTATAATCCATTCCAGCTGATTATTTTTCTTTCGATTTTCGTGAAATCCCAGAACTGAACGAGGTTCATGAAAATCTCCTTTAAAAATTTTGTT
>CAZOUJ010000216.1:0-2873 GCA_964582955.1 uncultured bacterium | reverse complement strand
TAGTGCCCACAACAGGCGAGTTCCTCAGAAAACCCCGTATATCGACGGGGATTTCTGCTTTATAGATGGGGGGCGAGAGTGTGTTGAGTCTGTCATAGTTGGTCAGATAATTTCATAAACACCCAGATTGTGGATACACCCCGGTACACCAAGGAGTGGTGAGAATGGCGGGGTGGTGTGTCTTAGAAATTTCTACCCCATCCCCACCTTTTTACAAAGAGTACTAATGGTATAAGTAAAAGGCGGCTCATTGGCTCAAATTTACATATGTTTGGCCTTTTTATAGAAATCACACAAAACAGGTGAAAATAGGCTGTGACTTCAATCTATTGACATTCTCAGCATCAGAGTGTATTATCTAACAGGACTTTTCAAAGTTTTATGAATAAAATATTGCACTGCAATTTGTTAAATAGATTAACTATCCTATTATTTATTTTCTGTTCCTTAGAATCTAAGGAAATCCGGTTTGAATTCACTTCCTATCCTAAGGAATTTTCACAGGCTGGTTTTACTCCTGAATATCTTCAAATTGGAATAGATGGCTGCAAATATTTTCTGGATACAAATACTAAAACTGTATGCCTGATTCAAGGTCAAAATATATAATGGGTTTGCGGGTTTGGTGTTGGGATAGATGAATTTATCGTCCCGGTTTCCATGGCATATTCCAATTTAAAGTTATTCATTCTGGATCAATCTCAATCGAGAGTGGCTGAATTTGATTTCAACCTTAATTTTATATGGTCACACTCTCTGGATATGCATTATCCGGATCTTATTGTTTTTGATCCATTGAATGAATTCTATGTTTTGTCAAATTCGGAACAGACCCTGTCCAAATACAATTATGGTTCACAAGCACTGGAGTCCACAATTAATTTAAATAATTATCCTCAGACAATGGGTGATGTGAAAAGCATATTTGTTAGCAAGAACGAAATATTTGGACTGTTGACAACCTCTCAAGACTATGTTTCTTTCTTTAATTTATCTGGAAAATATATCAAATCAGTACACCCTGATTTGGAGAACCCAACATGGTTATTTCACATCGGGAATGAATGGATAATTTTCAATCAATCTGGTTCATACTCTTTCCTTGACTCACCAGAAAACAAGATTGATTTAGCCATAGATAATATTCATTATATGACTGAAAATAATGGTTTATTGTACGCTCTATCTTTTGATGGGTATTACCAATTGTACCATGAAGAATAAAAATCGATACAGAATACATTGTCTTTTAACCGCAGAAAGGTATTAGCTGTTTTACTTTCCTTGGGCGTTTGGGGAGGTTCTTCAGGGATTGCTCAGGATACCCAATTAAAAGTTGATACCCTATTTGTCTCTCAACCAAATGAAAATGTTTTCCTGAAACATCCGTTTATCATTGACACAACCTTTTATCTTTTTTATAAGAGTACACTTGTTAATTCATTTCAATTAGATCCCATAAAGGGAAGTCTGAATGTAACAAAAATGTTTCAATATCCTGTGACACTCAATGCCACATACCAAGCACTTCGAGATACTCTCCCCTTACAAATTGGTCCATTATTTTACACCTTTCCTAATATTGACTCATTGATCGCACACAAACAGAAAGAAAAACTGTTAACAAAAATATCTGATACAAAGTTAATTCCTAACTCTTCTGTGATCACATCAGGTACAATTTATCGAAATGTTAATGTCAGTCCCCTAGGTGGAACAAATTTTTCAGGAGGAATTCGCATGTCCTTAGATGGCAAGCTTTCTGACGAAATGACTATCTCAGGAGTGTTAACAGACCAGAACCTACCCTTTCAATCTGAGGGGTCCACTCAAACGCTCAGCGAGGTCGATAAAATATATCTCCATGTAAATCATCCAAAATTTTCTGTTAAGGGAGGAGACATAACGTTAAATAAAAATTACGGTAGATTTTTAAACATTAATAAAAATATGATTGGATTAAATAACAGATTCAAAGATGGTGAATGGACCGGGAATTTTATTCTTGGAGGAGAAAAGGGCTCCTACCATTCAATGTTGTTTTTTGGTTCTGATCAGAACCAGGGACCCTATTTTCTAATTTCGAAATCAGGAGATCGGAACATTGTGATTATTGCAGGATCGGAATCTGTGTGGCTTGATGGAGAAAAACTAACCAGGGGTAGAAATAATGATTATACTATTGATTATAATACTGCCGAAATAAGTTTCACACCAAAGAGATTGATTCATTTTGATTCTGAGATTTTCATCGAATATGAATATACTGATTTTAATTATAATAGTGATTTCCTTGGGTGTTTATTGCAGTTTGAAAAAAGTGATAAAAAAAATATATCTGTTTCATGGATTAAAGAAGAAGACAAATTCAATAATGAGATCATTAGCTTAAATGATGCAGATAAAGATTCACTTAACGCTATAGGTGATAAAGAATTTATTTTATCTACAGCATTGATAGATACATCAGGTGATTATGTTCTTCTGGATGGTATATTTAAATATGAGCCGGGAACAAGTATAGATAAATATTCAGTTCAGTTTTACTACGATAGAAATGGAAATTACATTAGAAAAATTGCACCGGAGGGAATTATTTTTTATGAATATATATCTGAGGACCTCAAAACTGCCTGGAATGATTATTACTCTCCATTTAAGAAATTACCTAAACCGATAAAGAAAAATTATTATCATGTTCTGGGAAATTATCCGGTTTTTAAAAAAGGGTACACTCAGATTGAAATAGCACTATCTCAAACAGATTTAAATACACAATCTTCTATTGATGACAAGGATAATGCTGGTCTAGCATATAATTTTGGATTGGGTTGGGAAAATATTAGTCTTTTTCAAGGTCTTAGTTTCAATTT
>CAZOUJ010000215.1:0-2899 GCA_964582955.1 uncultured bacterium | reverse complement strand
GGTGAGAGGATTTGAACCTCCGACCTCGTCGTCCCGAACGACGCGCGCTAACCGGGCTGCGCTACACCCCGTAATGGTCGATAAATTTAATTAGTCATTCCCTCGCAAAACAACCTAACAGAAAAAGTAAAAATGCTATAACAGGTATTTAATAAGAAAAAAACCGCCAATTAGAAGAATCGTAAAAAGAATTGCTAATTTATTGAAATAGCGATCTATAAACTTCTGAATGGGTGCTCCATATTTCCATATTAATCCACTTACAAGCAGGAACCGGGCGGATCGGCTGATAGTAGACGCAATTATAAACATGGGAAAATTAATGCTGAAGGCACCAGAGGTAATGGTAAACAACTTAAAAGGTATTGGGGTAAAGCCAGCAGTGAATATGATCCAAAAGTTCCATGTTTCGTATTTATCCTGAATTTGATAGAACATGTCGCGAGTGAAACCAGGAATTGCATCAAAAAAGAATATCGCCAGCCCTGAAAATACTCCTTCCCCACTCCACCAAAGGAATTGCCCAATGCTATAGCCGAAGATGGCGCCGCCTACGGATCCAATTGAACAGAGGATTTATTGATACCAATAAACCTCCTGTTGTTATGGTAAAAAAGATGCCTCTGAAAAAGCGAGAACTACTAAGGCAACAGTTCCATATTTAGAATCAGACCACTTTAAGATCCAATCGTATAAATCACGTATCCACTTCATAATTATTAATCTATCTGATCATTCATTATTTTGAATGAAAGTGAATCATATCGAACGCCTAGAGAATCTTCAACGATAACTTTCCAATCGCCTACTCTTTCCGGATATACTGTGATATAACTCCATGCTCTCCAATTAAATGACCGTCCTATTTCTATTCTGATTAAGGACTTCAGTTCCCCTTCTTGATACCATTTATGATAAATTGTTTTGGAGTCGTTCCAATTACGTATGTTCGTATGGCAATAAATTCTTTCAATATCAAGACTAAAAACAGAATCAGGTATTTCAATACCGCGATTAACAATATTGGATCCTGTTGAGATATTTAATACCGTTATTGGTTCATCTTCTATTGAATCAGCCGATAAGGTGTCTTCAACAATTGGCACCACAGTTTTTTCTATTTTCATCACGGTAATTTTGTCATCTGATATTTTTTTTATCGTTGGTATCTCAGGAATTTTAGCTTTGAGATCAGGTTCATAATTTTTGGTTTCTTTTATTGTCGAATCTGAAATTTCCTGAATAGCAATTTTATCGACTTTTTCATTCTTTACTATCTCATCATGTATGTCATTGGTTTCTGTTTCTACAATTTCATGAACTGATTCTGAAGTAAGAATTATAAATATTAAATAGAAAATAAAAACAGCACACATTACCGAGGCTGTGCGATACAATTTTTGCCAAATAGCAATACCAACTAATATTAATAATACTATTGTGATCTCAAATAAGGCTGGATCGTTGTATAAAATGTCATACATAGCAAAAGAATTTAGACTCTCTTTTTATTCTAATTAAATAAACTAAAGATATTGTATCGCAGATTAGATAGCGAGAGATTCTGCACCAAATTTCAAGGGAAATTTATGCGAAAAATCTTACTATTATCTTTATTGGCTCTTCTCATTGCTGCATGCACATTGGAGAAACCAAAAAAATCATCTGCAAACTCTGGAATGAAAGAACATAATGATTCATTGAGTTATGCCATCGGCTTAGATATGGGAATGCGAATGGAATTAGAATATAAAGATGTAAATCACAAAATGCTAAATAAGGGCATTGATGATTATTTTTCACAAAATGAATATGCTCTCACTGATAAAGAACGTGCCAGAATTATTAAGAAGTACTCTGAGGAAACGCAACCAAAATATCGTATGGATCTTGAAAAAAATAATTTGGTTGAAGGAAAAAAGTTTTTAGAACAAAATTTAAAAAATGAGGGCGTAATAGCCCATCGCAGCGGAATCCAATATAAAGTGATCACTCCTATGGAAGGTGATAAACCGGGTCCCAAGGATGTGGTTAAGATTCATTATATAGGCAAACTAATTGATGGAACTACTTTTGATAACTCTTATACACGAGGAAAACATACAGTATATGAATAGAATCGCATTTTTCCTTGATTTTCACAAGGTATACAGTTGATGAGTCCAGTTGCAACATACCAAATATTTGTACCAAGTCACTTAGGATTTAGTAACCAGGAAGATGGTCCCGGTGGACCTGGAGCTGTAATGATTTTTCAAATTGATTTGCTTGAGATCATGCCGTCTTCTGAAGAAAACAATTCTTCTGAAGAAGAAAGAAAATCATAAGTATATAGTTTTATAAAAAAAAGCCTCATTAATGAGGCTTTTTTATTTATTTATCTTTTATTTTTAATGAACTATTTCTTTGAACTCTTTTTCTTACTAGCATCAGTTTTTTTAACATCGGAATCTGGTTTCCCAAAACTTTTATCAAAAGTGGCATCGGAAAAAAGCATGGAAATTTTATCTGTAGATTTTTTTGCTTTTTTCAAGCAGTTATTACAGCAAAAAGTTACTGAAACTCCATCAACAGCTACTACTTTATCGGCTTTATTCTTTCGAGCTGTTAAAGGGCATGAACCTTGAACATATTGACCTGTGGCTACTAATTGGTAATTAGCAGCGGTGGTAAATTTTGATGCGTCTTCTTCAAAATCTGATTTACATCCACCGCAACAAAAATACACATTTCCATCCTTGTATTTAGCATGCTCCTCTGTATCAATCGGATCTCCAGATATAACACATTTAACGGATTCTTCTATTTTACCTTCTTCCAATCCAAAAGCAAGAGAAGAAAGTGCAAGAGTAAATAATATTATTAATTGTCTTTTCATCATAACTCCTTTATATGAAAT
>CAZOUJ010000214.1:0-2929 GCA_964582955.1 uncultured bacterium | reverse complement strand
CATGGGTGAACTGTATAACCGTTTTGTCCGACTCACTATCCTGAAGTGTGAACTGACAAACAGCAATTTGAAAAATGAAGAGTATTGGAATTAGTAATGGATTCCTAAATTGCATCGTGCCTCCGGAAATAAAGGATTTTAATTAATAAATTTGGGATTGACAAAAACAGTCTTTTAAGGGCATTGGACAATTTAACTCTCTCTCATATTCCCACAAATAAAGGTCAAAATAAAATTATTAAATAAAATGGCTAATACAATTTGGATTGGTAGATATCATGAAGGCGCAACAAACCCACACATACATTTCTGGAAAGATCTATTACCGGCAATACAGATATTTGTGATGGACGATCCTCCATCAATTTCATCGCTTCATCCAGAGATGCTTGAACGGGGACAGAGACAGGGTCTTTATTCATGATATCAGTAAGTACTACAGAATTGATATCCCTGTTGATTGCAAGGCATCTACGAATATCACCATCTGTAATTATCCCCTGTAAATGGTTCTCGCTATCCAGAACCAATGCAGCGCCCAAAGGTTTATCTGTCATCAGTTTTGTTATTTCAAAAATATCCTGATCAGGTGAAACTGTTACAGATTCATCAAGTGAATGCATTACATCCTGAATCCTTAATCTCAACTGTTTTCCCAATTCTCCTCCGGGATGAAGCCGTACAAACTCTTCATGCTTAAAATCCCGCATTGCCATTAATACAGAGGTCAGTGCATCACCAATCGCTAATGTTAAGGTAGTGCTGGATGTTGGGACAACCCCCAGCGGATCAGCTTCTTTGGAAACAGAGGCATCAAGAACAATATCTACCTCATTTGAAACAGGAGAACGAGCATTCCCTACCAATCCAATCAGCGGTGAATTAAAATCACGCAGCCGTGGAATGAGCCGGCGCAGCTCTTCTGTTGCACCACTTTTAGAAATAAGAATGGTAGGGTCCCCGGGATGATAAATACCCAGGTCTCCATGTAGTGCTTCTGCTGCGTGCAAAAAGACCGCCTGGATTCCGGTACTGCAAAGTGTAGCAACAATTTTCTGCCCTATCAACCCGGACTTTCCTAGGCCACATATAACAACTTTCCCGTGGTGGTTGAGGATTATCTCTGCTGTCTCAACAACGGAAGGACCGACCCTCCTCGAAGCATCTTCAATTTCCTTTGCCTCTTTTTTGAGGGTAGACTCAACAATATTATTTAAACTGGCCAGTGAATCTTTATTCATATTAAAAAAGGATATTTTTCAAAATAACCATTGGTGAAATTAACAATATTAAAGTTAATTAAACACTCCTCTGGTCAAAAGTGGGAGAATACATAAAGTAGAATAAATCAATGCATTGAAAAAAAATCCTGTTGTATATTTCTGTTTGTTTTACGCATGAATATGAAAACTCTGACTCAATTCCTAAGCTTGTGTGCTGGCCTCATACTCATTTTAAACAGCTGCAGTAAAGAGTATTATACATGTGAGCCGGTGGTTGAGGAAGAAGATTCCCGCTGGCCTTGGAATATTACTTCAGAATGGCAGCAGGAAAATGTCAATTTCGATTTTAAAATCACCTCAAATACTGACCAGTTAGCTGTTGATTTTTCAACTCCAAGTGAAGATTCTTTGGTTGCACAATTTTCAGTTGGAACCACTACCTCATTAAAATATCTTCAGGCAAGTTGGGGGGACACCAATATAATTTTAGCTCAAAATCAATCTATTGGTAGTGAATCATATCCTTTCCATGAATTGGTTATTGTTTATTATGAAGTAGCTGATTCGGGGGTTGCTGTTTATTCAGTCTATGAAGATGATTCTGGTAGCAGTGACAGCTACAGCGACCTTATCAGTTTCACGTTCAATCCATTAGATTACAGCTTGACATTATCTGAACAAATATTATACAACTCTGATTCTACTCAAACCGTAACGCTGGATGGAGCGATCAATATTGAAACTACACAGCTCACTACCGATAGTCCGGTATCTGTTCCTATGTCATTTGACCAAACAACAACAAATATAGTTCTCAATCCAAATGGTGAATATCTTCGGAGTACTATAGAAATGATTGGCGATACAGAATTTGAAAATATTGCTGATGGTTCGTGGGAGGTAACCGATACAATAGCAAATATTATAACAATCATTGAAACTGATGAATTTGAAGAAACAGATACATTAATGATTAATTATTCTTTAGAATCTGACACACTGACTTTCTCTCAAGAAAAGAATCCGTGTGAGGGCTATGCTGATGAGGCTGAGTGTTTTGAGCAATTTGAATTGAATTTTGGATTGGCTGATAATTCAATCACTGAGTTGGACTTGACTTCCACAATGGCGTTTACAAAACCAACCACTGGAAAACGGAAACAATTAACCAATAAACAGCCAGCCTACTGGTTTGGTAAGTCAACCTATTTTAAAGATCTTTATTCTAAAAGATAAATAATCGTTTTTTTGATCACCGCTGCGGATTAAATCACGGATCCATCGCCCTGAATTCATAAAACATCACCCCATCAAATATTCCTTCTGGTTCAGAAAAATAATAGCTTAAAAAATCTATTTTTACAGTTTTCCCTGCACTTGAGGATGCATGAATCAGAAATTTGTTATCAATTAGCATCCCCTCATGACCAATGATTATTCCCAATTCAAAAAGGGATTTTTTTACAAATGCAGCCCCACACACTCCTGGAAGTTTATTAAGAAGATTTATGTTTAGCTCGGTATTGGGAACGTAATGAGTTTCTACTTCTCTTTCCCAGTTTAAATCCAATAATTCTCCTCCATTTTCTTTTTTATTCAATGTTAAGTTTGCCCTTATAAGATTTTCAATAGGTAAAAGTGTTTTTGTAATATCAATTGTTTGTGGGTGAGATAAAATTCGGTCGGAAGTAAAATGCCATCGTGTT
>CAZOUJ010000213.1:1506-2989 GCA_964582955.1 uncultured bacterium | reverse complement strand
GTATGGGATAATCTACAGGACGAGGGTCCGTATTGGAGGCAACGATAGCCACCACCGGGATTTCTAAACGGTTTGCTTCTTTAACAACGGTCATCTCATGATTGGCATCCACAATAACGATAACATCCGGGAGCCTGCGCATATCCTTAATTCCACGGTGCTGATCCGATAGTTTGATTCTTTCACGATTCAGCATCTGTATTTCTTTTTTTGTTAAATCATCATATATGCTGGACCCTTCTTTTTCCAACATTTGAAGTCGTTTTATACTTTTTTTGATCGTGGAAAAATTGGTTAATGTACCTCCCAACCAGCGTTCCACAACATAGAACATGCCACATCTGTCTGCTTCCTCCTGAACAATATCCTTGGCCTGTTTTTTAGTACCCACAAATAGAATTTCACCCTTATCCCGAACCGTATCTTGTAAAAATTGAATAGCATTATTGAGGTTTTTAATTGTTTCTTCAAGATTAATAATATGAACCCCATTTCTTACCATTAAAACAAATGGTTCATAGTAAGGGTTCCATCTGCTGGTAACATGACCGAAATGGGCACCGGTTTTTAATAAGTCATTAAATTTTATTTCTTCCATAAATTTATCGTTTAGAAAATTGAAATCGTTTCCGTGCTCCTGGTTGACCATACTTTTTGCGTTCCACCTGTCTGGAATCCCGTGTAAGAAATCCACCTGCCCTTAATTCTTTTTTAAAATCTTCATTAACCTGGATCAACGCACGGGCAATTCCGAGTCTTAAGGCACCTGCCTGCCCTGTTAATCCGCCTCCTTTTACCTGGGCTCGAATATCATAACTTTTGATTGAATCTAATGCAAAGAGGGGTTGAGTCACTACCATGGAAAGAGGTCCTCTGCATAAATACTCATCAAATGAACGCCCGTTCACTGTAATCTTCCCTTTACCTTGAGATAAATACACACGAGCAATTGAACTTTTTCTTCTACCAGTACCGTAATAAGTTGGGTTTGGCATTTAAAATTCCATTATTTTCGGATTTTGAGCACTGTGTGGATGATCGCTACCTGAATATATTTTGAGATGACCCAAAATTTTTCTACCTAGACGATTGTGGGGCAGCATCCCTTTTACGGCATTTTTTACAATTCTCTCAGGATGAGTTTTACGCATCAATTTTAGTTCCGTGAATGATTGTCCTCCCGGATACCCTGAATGCCGAAAATACTTCTTATTTGTTTCCTTTTTCCCAGTAACACGGATTTTTTCCGCATTTACAACAACAACGCAGTCACCCATATCCATGTGGGGTGTAAAATCTGGTTTATGCTTTCCCCGCAAAATTTGGGCAATCTGACTGGCGAAGCGCCCGAGTACCTGACGATGGACGACAAGATCCGGGATGGACGTGAGTTCATTCAGAAGCACGGTGTGCAGGATGTACCCGTAGTCGACGAAGAAAAGAACAAGCAAGGCGTCGTCCTCAAGCGACACTTCGTGGGCAT
>CAZOUJ010000213.1:0-1496 GCA_964582955.1 uncultured bacterium | reverse complement strand
AAAGCAGGTTTATGCTTTCCACGCAAAATCTGGGCAATCTGACTGGCAAAGCGCCCGAGTACCTGACCATCGGCATCTGCAACCCACCAAGAGTGCTCAATTTCCTTTTGTTTAATAGATCGTGTTTTCAAAATTATTGTAACGAATAAAGCCTGAAAAAGTAGTATTCTTTTATACAGTATGTCAACTATGAAATAAAATAGTTTCCTTTCGAAAAACATCCCATGACTTTGCCGAAAATGGTCTCACCAATAAAGGGAGTGTTCCGGGACTTTGAATGGATATCATCCAAACCAAATATCCATTCTTTTTTTACATCAAGGATAATTAGTTCTGCAGGTATTCCCTTCTTTAGAAGATCTGTTTCAAAACCCATTACTTTTCGAGGATTTACAGTGAGCAAACAAATTATCTCCATGATGTCAAGCTCATTTCTCAATACTGTATTCACAGCGCCAAAACAGGATTCTAATCCGATCATTCCAAATGGAGCTTCATTAAAATCCGCTTCTTTTTCTTCCACGGTATGAGGGGCATGATCCGTGGCTATACAGGTAATAATTCCCTCTTTCACTGCAGAAATCAATGCGAGTCTGTCCTTTTCTCTTCGAATAGGTGGTGCAACCTTGAATGATGTGTCAAATGAATGCAGAGATTCATGATTAAAATATAAATGGTGTGGTGTCACTTCAGATGAGATTGATTTTGAAAACTCTAATGTTTTCCTTAGGTGTTGAACACTCTTTTCAGCAGATACATGAGGAACATGTAGATGGGTTCCGGTCAAAACACTTAATTCTAAATCTCTGTTCACCATGGATGATTCAGCTACATCCGGATTGCCCGCCAAACCTATCTTTGCTGAAACGGTGCCTTCATGCATCACACCATTTTTTCGAATTCGGGGATCTTCTGCATGATTGATTACCGGAACGCCAAACATTTTAGCATATTCACAAGCTAACCGAAATACCTGACCATCTGAAACCGGAAGACCGTCATCACTGAACGCTACTGCACCTGCTTCCACCATCCCTCCCATTTCAGTTATTTCTTTTCCGCCCTGATGTTTAGTTATGGCTCCAATTGGATGAATATAAATAGCAAGTTTTTCTGATTTTTACATAAAAAAACGAAAGGATACTGGTGAATCCAATGGGGGATCTGTATTTGGCATGACACATACACGGGTAAACCCACCAGCTAATGCAGCGTTAGACCCTGTTTCCAAAGTTTCTTTATCCTCTCGTCCCGGTTCACGAAAATGAGCATGAAGATCACAGAAGCCATGAGTAATGACCTTTCCTGAACAATCAATTGTAGGAATGTCTTTCGGGAAATCGGATTGATCTAAGGCTTCAATTTTCCCATTCTTAATCCAAACATGTCCTGAAAACGATTTCTTGGAATGTGGATCTAGGATAGTACCATTTTTCAATAGAAGGGATTTTGGTTGTTTTTTAACCTCCAATTTCATTCTGATATCCTCTTTTCAG
>CAZOUJ010000212.1:415-3007 GCA_964582955.1 uncultured bacterium | reverse complement strand
TTTGGCCTGCACAACAGTCTATTATTACATCAATAAAAAATGGTGAAGCTCCAGATGGAGATTTGTTGGCATTAGCGGGTCTTCGCTCGAAACATAATACATACATGTCTGTTCCATTAATTTGGACAATGATCAATCAACATACCACTTATTTCTCTGGTGGAAACCTTGGGATTCCAAGTGACTATGCCTGGCTAGTTTTATTAGTGATCGTTGCACTTGGATGGCATATTGTCTGGCAATTATACAAAAAGTCCGGGCAAGTACAAGGATTCTGATCAATAAAACCGTTAAATAAAACCCCGCTCTTGTGCGGGGTTTTTTATTTCTGAATTAAAGTGGGTAACCTAACTTCTACCCCCAATTATGACACGTTAATATTTTATAGGAGTATCATGAATTTTAAAAGATCTATCACAGTTTTTCTTGTTGGCACATTGTTTTTTCTTATATCCTGCGGTGGAGGTGAGAAACGTTCAAGTGTAAAATCCAAAAGAAAGGCCACAGTAGAGAACGTAGATAAGACCACACCAGATGATCAGGGTGGATACGGGTTTGAAGATTTAGCAGGAAAGCTTGGATTTCAGACCTATGTATTTTCTGAAGAGGATGGAACCTTTTTTGGTGATCCCCGAGCAGAAAAGGGAGGCACCCTTAATTATATTCACACCAATTTCCCACGTACAATGAGAATCATCGGCCAGAATTCAAGTCAAATGATCAATAACCGAATAATTCAGGCTTTGTGCTATGAATCATTGTTAGGTCAGCACCCTGCAACATTGGAATTTGTACCGGGTTTAGCAACACATTGGTATATTTCTGAAGATAAAATGGAGTTTAAGTATCGGATAAACCCTGATGCCCGTTGGTCAGATGGAAAGCCAGTTGTTGCTAACGATATAGTAGCAACGTGGGATATTAAAATGGATGAAACTATCTTAGAGCCCAGCGAACAATTAGTTTATGGGAAATACGAACGTCCTGTAGCAGAAAGTAAATATATTGTTTCTGTCAGAGCAAAATCTATTAACTGGAGGAATTTTCTATATTTCAGCACCATGGCGATCATGCCAAATCATATTCTAAAAGACCTTGACGGAACAGCATTTCTTGAAGAGTACACCTTTTCAATGGTCACGGGAAGTGGCCCATATATTATACCGGAAGATAAAATTATTAATCAGGAATCTTTCACCGTTGTGCGGAGAGATGATTATTGGGATACTGAGAGTCCTTTCTCCAGATATTTGTATAATTTTGAAAGGATAAAGGTATCCATTGTAAAAGACAACGATGCACTGGTATTTGAAAAATTCAAAAAAGGCGAACAAGATTTCCTGCAGGTCTCTCGGTCCAGGCGCTGGGTAGAAGAAACTGATTTTGAGTCTACTGAAAAAGGCAGGATCAAAAAACAGCGTGTATTTTATGAACGCCCTGCAGGGACATCAGGATATTACTTTAATATGAGGAAGTGGCCTTTTGATGACAAACGGATTCGTTACGCATTTACATATCTCTATGACCGTGAAAAAATGAACCGGGAAATGTACTACAACGAGTATGGCTATATGAACTCCATGTACGCAGGCTCCATCTATGAGAACCCGAACAACAACAAGTTCAAATACAATCCTGCCAAGGCAGTTGAATTATTAAATGAAGCGGGCTACACGTCAAGGAACAGTGATGGATGGCTCGTTCATAAGGAAACAGGTCGAGTACTCTCATTTGAGGTCTACCTCCCAAAAGCATATGAATACATGGCAACACCTGTCCAACAGATGGTGAAGGAATATGGGATGGATATGCAACTCAAATTCGTGGATTATAATACCATGATCAAGAACGTAAATGAGCGCAACTTTACAGTGGCAATGTTAGGCTATGGGGGCTTGGTTTATCCCAACCCTGAGACTTCTTTAAAATCTGAATTAGCCGACCAAAATGATAATAACAATGTTTGGGGCTTTAAAAGCGACCGTGTGGACGTATTGCTCGAAGAATATGATATTTGTTTTGAACAGGACCGAAGAATTGAGATCATCCGGGAGATTGATGGAATATTTTCCGAAGAACATCCCACGGCCTGGAGCATTGCAAGAAATTATATCCGTTTAATGTATTGGGATAAATTTGGGTATCCAGAGTGGATGCTCACCCGATATATAGGTGAAATGTGGAGTATTTTCAACTACTGGTGGATCGATACCGAAAAACAACAAAAGCTTGAGAGTGCTATGGAAACAGGAGAAAGTCTTCCAATCCTTCCAATAGATATGAAATACTGGCCTGACTATCTGGAGAAAAATAAATAACCTAAAACTGCCAATCTGATGGCAACATATTTCCTTCGAAGAATTCTGCTTATGATCCCAACTTTTCTGGGGTCGACTGTTCTGGTGTTTACTATCCTCCAGCTTGCTCCCGGCGGTCCTCTTGAGCAGACCATCCTCCAGCTCCAGATGGGCGGAATGACCGGAGGAGGAGAAGGAGGCGTTACCTCTACAGATATGATGGGAGGGAGTGCCCTTCCTGCATCAGCTCTCAAAGACCTCAAACGATTTTACGGATTTGATAAACCCATTTACC
>CAZOUJ010000212.1:0-401 GCA_964582955.1 uncultured bacterium | reverse complement strand
GGCCCCGTGAGATCAAACACCGTTATTTTATCATCTCTCCAGGACAGTTTCATGTTGAAAAACGGGTGTGGAAAAAAGATGGGCAAATATGGCGGGTGGATGTCAAAGATAATCAGGATGGATCACTAATGGTTTATGAAAAGAGTGGGCACCAGAGTGATATATGGGTGGCCACAGTAGTAGAATCAAAAGAAGACGGTACCCGTGAGGCAGTAATCTTTCAGCATGAATTTTCTGGTATCCTTACCGGTAACCTGGGGAGGTCCTATACCTATATGAGACCGGTGACCGAGGTGATGCGTCCTCGATTCAAGATTTCGCTTCTTTTCGGTCTTACTGGAATGTTTCTCTCCTATCTTGTCTGTATTCCCTTGGGAATTCGTAAGGCACTTAATCATGGT
>CAZOUJ010000211.1:0-3019 GCA_964582955.1 uncultured bacterium | reverse complement strand
AAATGAAAATTATCTTCAGCGAATGGCAAAGCTGGATGATATTCAATCAGGAGAAAAGGCAGAAAAACCGGCTCAGTCCGCCACAGCTGTTGTACAGGGAATGGAACTTTTTGTGCCCCTTGCTGGACTCATAGATTTAAGCAAGGAAATTGAACGTTTAGAAAGACAGATTCAGGATATGAAAGGCCGACTCAGTTCAGTCTCGCGGAAGCTGGAAAATAAAAATTTTGTTGAACGTGCTCCAGAAAATGTGATCAGTCATGAACGAGATAAAATGCAGAAATATGAGTCAAATGACATTGCGGGTCTTGAGACCCGGATCAAGAAAATGTGGGACAGCTTCTTTATCATTTTCCCCGCAAATATCAGGATAGAACCACCATCAAATACATACGAGAAACCAAAATTGGAGAAGAAGCTGTTATAGTTGGAAAGGTAGACTCTTTCGGTATGAAACAAGCCCGGAAACGTCGCTACTTCCAGATGTTGATAAATGATCCAACGGGTTACTTGACCTGTGTATGGTTTAACAGCATTTCATGGATTACAGATAAATTTCATATTGGGGATACAATTGCAGTATTTGGTAAATTTGAATTTCATAATGGATTTCAAATTATTCATCCAGAATTTGATATTCTTGAAGAGGGTGAAGATCCTATAAATACTGGGAAAATATTGGCCCAATATCCATCAACTGCAGAGCTCAAAAATGTGGGCTTGGATAGCCGGGGATTTCGAAAAATTATTGAAACCGCCCTAGAACAGATAACTAGTTATATTGAAGATTATTTTACATCAGAACTCAGGGATGAAGAGGGTATTTATACCCTTCAACAGGCCTTGGAGCAAATCCATAATCCAGAAGATGACAAATCATTAAATACAGCTATTTATCGTTTAAAATATGATGAGCATTTTTTTCTTCAGCTTCTTATGGCCCTAAAAAAATACGCACATGAAAACAATACTGGGCGAGCATTTTCAAAGCGAGGAAAATATGAAAAAGATATTTTTAAAAGTCTGGATTTTACCCTCACGGATGCACAGATTCGTGTACTTAGGGAAATCCGAACAGATCTGGCCAGCAGCAAACCTATGAACCGGCTCATACAGGGAGATGTAGGATCAGGAAAAACTATTGTAGCTGTTCTTGCTATTGCCATTGTTATAAGTCACGAGACACAGGCAGATGTCATGGCGCCAACTGAAATACTAGCTGAACAACATTACCGCAGCTTCGAAAAATTCTGTAAGCCGGCAGGAATTAACATTGCAATCTTAACTGGAAATCTGAAGAAAGCAGAACGGGGAAAAATTATTAAGGACCTGAAATCGGGTAAAATTCAGTTGCTGGTAGGGACCCATGCTCTTATACAGGAAGGGGTGAATTTCAAGGACCTTGGTATGATAATTGTAGATGAGCAACATCGTTTCGGGGTGCAGCAACGTAAGGCACTTATCGATAAAGGATATTTCCCGGAAGTTCTAGCACTGACTGCAACACCAATTCCACGAACCCTAGCTTTCACCATTCATGGGGATATGGAAATTTCTACTATTGATGAATTACCGAAACATCGACGGCCCATTATCACAAAAGTAGTAGAACCAAGCCGTAGAGACAAAATATATGATTTTATGAAAAAAGAAATGGATATTGGGCATCAGTGCTTTGTGATTTATCCTATTATTGAAGAATCAGAAAAAATGGATTTGAAAGCAGCTGATACTGGATATAAGCATCTTAATAATGAAATTTTTCAGGATTATTCTGTGGGCTATATTCATGGTAAATTGAAAAAGGAAGAGCGGGATGCACAAATGCAATCCATGGCCCAAAATAAAATTCAGTGTCTGATTGCCACAACAGTAGTAGAAGTGGGCATTGATATTCCCAACTCAACTGTTATGGTTATTGAAAATTCTGAGCGTTTTGGACTCACCCAGCTGCACCAGCTTCGTGGGCGAATTGGTCGGGGAACAGAACAATCATACTGCATCCTAGTACAACATGGAAAGACGGCTGATTCAATCCATAGACTGAAAGTTATGGAATCTACATCCAATGGTTTTAAAATATCTGATGAAGATCTTAAATTGAGGGGTCCGGGGGACTTCTTTGGAACACGACAACATGGATATATCAAAACAAAACTTGCCAATTTCATAGAGGATGGACCTATTATTAACCAAACACGGAAACGAGCACATGAGATAGTGATTTTAGATCCAAAACTGCAAATGGAAAAGCATCAAGGCATTCGGAAACAATTCAAACGAAATTATCGTCACATGCTGGAACTTGTGAATATCAGTTAGTATGGAACCTATAAAAAATCTGAACAAAATTTTAGCAGCGGTTACTTTTCTATATGCCTTCACTATATATATCATAACCATGGCCCCCACCACTTCATTTTGGGACTGTGGTGAGTTTATTGCTACATCTATTACGCTTGGCGTACCCCATCCACCGGGAACCCCATTCTATCTATTACTTGGAAATTTCTTTTCCCAGCTACCTACATATTCAGATCTGGGGGCTAGGGTAAATCTTATATCTCCTCTTTTCAGTGCATTGGCAGTAATGTTTTTATATCTTATAATTGTTCAGCTAATAGAGGCTTGGAGAGGTAAAGTAAAAAGCTGGCACGGTTGTCTGATAACTTATGGCAGCGCTATAATTGGTGCCTTCACTTTTGCTGTTACCGATTCCCACTGGTTCAATGCAGTGGAAGCAGAAGTCTATTCTATATCGACTTTTTTTACAAGCATTGTAGTGTGGCTCATTTTAAAATGGAGTACAAACTCCGGTCACCCGGGCAATGTCCGCTATGTTCTTATTATTGCCTATAAGTTTGGACTAGCTATTGGTATTCATCTTTTAAATCTTCTTGCTCTTCCCTTTATTGCACTTATTGTTTATTTTAATAAATATAAATTTAAACCTGGAACTTTCATTACCACTGTTGCTATTACACTTATTGCATTTATGATTATTTACTTGGGAATCATC
>CAZOUJ010000210.1:0-3043 GCA_964582955.1 uncultured bacterium | reverse complement strand
ACTAATGGTATAAGTAAAAGGCGTTTCATTGGGTCAAATTTACACCTGTTTGGCGTTTTTATGGAAATCACGACCTATGCGACCTGATTTGTGTTAAATCCCTTTTATGGATAAAATATGTGGGAGTGGGTTATAGGTATAATAGGGTATCCCCTATGGGCGTTGTACCCCTCCCCTCTGCCATAATTTTATTAAATCAATATATTACTAAAATAAATTGGCGGAATATTTTGGCGGAATTGTGGGTTTAATTGACTTTACGTGATAACATTTGACCAATTAAGAGTTGAGTATAAAATAAGAAAGCCCCGTCATAAAACGAGGCTTTTAGAGGGAGTAGCCCGTACGAGAATCGAACTCGTGTTACCGCCTTGAGAGGGCGGCGTCCTAACCCCTAGACGAACGGGCCAAATAAATTTATGACAGATCACCAAATTTCGGGCTGTTCATTTGCTGGGGAGGAAGGAGTTGAACCCTCACTTACGGAACCAGAATCCGCTGTCCTACCATTAGACGACTCCCCAAAAGTCAACATAAATTTAAAGGTGCGATGGTAAAATATAAAATAAAATTGATAAAAAAAAGAGGGCTCCAAAAAGGAGCCCTCTTTAAATCAATGATTTAATTCTTCAATTACTTCATCAACATCATTTTTTTAATGATCGTCTTGCTCTCTGTTTTCAATGTGTAAAGATACACTCCTGAAGGAATAGCGGAAGCATTAAATACTGCTTCATGAAGACCAGCATCCTGAATGTCATTCACCAATTTTGCTATTTCCTGTCCAGCAATATTGTGAACAAGTAGTTCAACGTGCGACTGTTCTGTTATTTCATACTGGATTGATGTAACAGGATTGAACGGATTGGGATAATTTTGAAGTAAGGCCAGCTCATCGGGAACCATGACCACTGATCGTTTTTCCAATTTAATATTATCACCCAAATTGGCAATGTTAATTGTACCTGTCCCGTTCAAAATATATTCGGTCCCATCTTCTGAATTGACCAAAATCCAAACCTGACCATCATCAGCATCCTTCTTGATTTCAAATGAAACATTCACTTTGTTGGTATTCTTCATCAATTCGATATTTCCTGAGTTTTCGGAATAAATCATGTCATTTGAAAATCGAACATCAAAAGCTCCTACCGGTGGTTTTGGAGGTAGGCTATAGCTCCGTATTTCTTCTTCAGGTACACTCACGCCAAAGTACAATGGAATATCATTGAACTTGATCATGTTTGCGTCTTCCATACGGTTCACAAAAGGTTTCGTCTTTGCTTGTCCATCTATAGTGGCGATTGTGATCTCACCATCACTATAAGATCTAAGCCAGTATCCCTTACCAGGAAAGATCATTCCAGCCTGCGAATATCCCTGGTCAAACGAATAAATGGTGTTCGGAACGATCAACCCATCCGGGTCTAGGATTGCGTTAGTATATACGGGAGTGGAGATTCCGGAGATCATATTCCAATCTTCCGCAATAGGGATAATGATTTCTTCAATTTCAAAACCGGTCAAAGTTGAATATCCTCCCATCTCAGGATAACGAATCCAGTATCCGACTCCATTTTCAATATTAGTTTGTAATTGATATCCATTCTCACTATCAAATGAAAATAGAGTACTCTCAATGGCATCAGGAAAAATATTCAGATAATAATTATTTTCCATCACCAGTGGGAGACCTACGGTGATCCAATCACCAGAATATGCTAGAGTCATATCCATGGTGGGATCCTGCCACGTATCGGTGGTTACACCTTGGTATATTTCTTTGCTGCTCGATGAATAGGACTGAATTAGGACAATGGCACTCAGTTGATCCATGTTCCATGTCGGATCAATACTGAAATGATGTGTATACAATCCAGTCTCACCCTGAGTAGAGAGATCAAAGTCTACATATTCATATCCTTCAACCGTACAAAAATAGGATGAGGAATATTTATACGTGAGCAAGAAAACGATCTTGGTATCACTTGTGGTAATATCTCCTGTCATCACCACATCAGCAACCAAATCCAATCCGCCATCATCCTGGTTCAGATAGGCAACAAAATCAATATAAACGGGACTGTCATCATCTATTAATTGTTGATAAATATTAAGATAATACGGATACATGTTAGTTCCACCACCAACACTACTCATGAATCCATTAAATTCTGCATGAGGAATTCCACCAACACCATACATTCCTCCTCTTTGAGAGTAACCGGGACTGTTATTTCCGTCACCCTCCCAAATAAGTGGAATTACGTTTGGTTGATTTTCAGCAAGTTGAGAAAGCCCAGCCCGGGCGTCCGGACAGTATCCTCACCAAGTTTGAGTGAATACTTCCCCCACAACCGAAATTTGGGTTCCATATGTTATCGCACTAAAACACAATCCAAGAACGATTAGAATTTTTTTCATTTTTTTCTCCATCATGTACCTATTGGACATAAAATCAGTTTGAAATATTCCGTCATCATATTATAACAATTATAATATCGGCGCAATGTACAATATTTCTTAATAATTTCATAGTTTTAATTAAAAATTGGAACTGGCAATGGATAATGAAATCGATTAGATTGATAAATCCTGTTAGTTTCTACAGACTGAACCATGGTTATGTTATAAAAAAATTGATTCTCAGCCGAATACCCTACAGGTGTTAGAAGCGAAATTCTGGATGTATATAAAACATCTTTTATCAGCGAATTCCATTCATCGGTGAAGTTCAAATCCCTCATTACCTGCATGTGAATTAGCTCACCGTTGTACGCTTCATATTCGATGCTGTCCTCAACTACGACTGCCCATACCCTCACTAAATCATTTATAGTAGTAAAAGGACGAATTTCAACATCAACTATAATGCTGTCTTCAACCAAGGTGGAAGTGTGACCGATATATAGCTCATTATTAATTGTATTTTCGTTCAAAACATCTCCATGAGCATTGTTTTGAACTTGAACTGCTCCATTTCGAACATGGACACCGTTAATGATAGCAACAGGACAAAACAGAACGTTGTACATGTTCCGTC
>CAZOUJ010000209.1:0-3050 GCA_964582955.1 uncultured bacterium | reverse complement strand
CTGCGGGGGTTCCCAACAGAATATGCTCGAGGATTTCCAAGCCTAAAATTGTTTTTGGTTCTAAATAGCTTCCTGTCACAAAACTGAGATTTAGGTATGCTTTATCCTTCCATGCTTCTTCTTCAGATAAGGGATAGACCAACTCAATAGAGCTCTTTTCCAGAATATTTTCTTGAATCCACGATCCATAGTGCATCTCTTTCCGTTGAAACTGGTCAAGAAATCCTTCATTTAAAAAAGCCAATTGTTCTTCAATTTTTCCATCCCCATATAACAGAATTTTACAATTTGAAGGATGATAATATTTTTTATGAAATGCAATGAATTCTTCGTAGGTCAAATTTGGAATAACATCGGGGTCTCCCCCAGACTCATGTGAATAAATAGTGTCCGGGAGAAGGGCTTTTCTGATAGAGCGAAACAATATCTGTTCCGGAGATGAGAAAGCTCCCTCCATTTCATTATAAACGACTCCTTTTAAATTCAGGTCCTCGTCTGGTCCACTCAGCTCATAGTGCCATCCCTCCTGTCTGAAAATATCAGGATTTGAATAAATATTTGGAAAAAACACTGCGTCCAGATACACATCCATTAAATTGAAAAAATCCTGATCATTTGTACTGGCAACCGGATACACTGTTTTATCAGGATAGGTCATGGCATTTGTAAATGTTTGCATGGAACCTTTCAGCAATTCGACAAAAGGCTCTTTACAATGAAACTTTCTCGATCCATTTAATACACAATGTTCTAAAATATGAGGTATTCCGTAACTATTGTCCGGGGGAGTTTTAAATCCTGCAACAAACACTTTATTTTTATCTGTATTTTCAAAGTGAAGCAGTTCAGCTCCACTCTGTTCATGGATAAACCGTCGGGAAAAGGATGATATTTCTTTTATTTCCCTTTCACTGACCTGTCTAAATCCATGTTTTAAAGAATCATTTTTCATTTTTCCTCTCTGTTGATCTAGTTAAATTAATTTTCCTGGATTCCCAAACTGGTCAAAAATGCATCCATGTTTGGTTCCCGCCCTAAAAATTCCTGAACAAGTAATTTAGGATGAACCGTTCCACCTGGTTCAAAAATTACTTTTCGAAATCGTCTTCCTGTCTCCGGGTCAAGAATACCATTTTCCTTAAAAACTGAGTACATATCCTGAGCATACACCTTAGACCATAAATAACCATAATATGCTGCTTCGTATCCTACCAAATGACCAAATGACGCTTGCATGTGAGTTCCATCAAGATAGGGATATAAAGTGATTTCGTTCTGTAGTAATTCAGCGAGATCTGTTGTATTAAATTCTCCAAATGGATCAAATCCATCATGAAGTGTGAAATCATAAACACCGTAAAATATTTGCTGTAAAGTGTTAAGACCTGAGTTCACATTTTTTGCAGCAATCATTTTATTCACTAATCTGTCTGGAATCACTGCTCCTGTTTCATAGTGATGGGAAAATAATTTTAAAATTTCCTTTTCCCAAACCCAGTTCTCAAGGATTTGTGATGGGGCCTCTACAAAATCCTGTAAAACACTGGTCCCAGAATAATATTGTAATGGAGACACAGTGAGGATATCATGCAATAAATGCCCAAATTCGTGAAAATATGTTTCCACATCCTCATGGAGTAAAAGAGAGGGTTTTCCATTCTGTGGAGGAGGAAAATTACATACCAATGCTGATGCAGGGATCTGGTATCCGTCCTCCAATAGTTTTCCCATGGTTACGCTAAAAGCTGCAGCATGGGAATATTTGTCAGCCCGAGGAAATAAATCCAGATAAAATCTACCTATTAAAATATTGTCATCTTCCTGATAAACCTCATACATGGTTACATCTTCATGCCAGACAGATGGATTATCAACCTGACTGAATTTAATTCCAAACAATTGGGTACAAATTTCAAATAATCCGTTTATTACCCTAGTTAATTCAAAATATTCGCTGATCTTTTTACTATCCAAACGGAACTGTTTAAGCTTCAATAAATGTTCGTATCGATCATATTCCCAGGATTCAATCACTGATTCATATTTTCCGGTTTCATGAGATTTTATTTCAAGCATTCTATTGTAATCATCCAAAGCCTTTGGCATAATTATTTCGTGCAGTGATTTCTCGAATTCCCAAACCCGGTTTCCATTTTCCGTCATCAATATTTCTGTAACGTAATCCGCGTATGATGGATAGTCCAATATTTCAGCTAATTGATTTCTAAAAAATATTAACGAATCTAAGATCGAAAGATTTTCATCTGATGAACGATTCCAATACATAAAACGAAGAGCTTTCCTAGCACTATCGGATTCTGCATATTTCATAAACGGTGAATAACTAGGGTAAGAAAGATCAATCGCATAAATACCGCTTTCCTTTTTTCGAATTTCACAATAATCTTCAGGGAGCCCTACCATATGGTGTTCCGTTAGAAATAGTGTATCTTTGGAATCTGATATATTTTTTTCAAATTCCAAGCCTAAAGGAGTTAATTGATCTAATATAGATTTTACACGATTTCGTACTGTTTCACCATGCCCAAAACCACTACGGTTAAAATCCCTGAGTGTTTCGATTAAAAATTTCTTCTCCAAACCCATAAGCATTTTCCCATTGGAATTTTTAGAAAAAACATCAATTGCATTATACAGTTTTTCATCAACCGAAACAGAATTGAGAAATTTCTCGATTTTCTGATTCGATTTGACCCCTGCATCTCTTATAACTTCATCTGGGTGAGTAAAAATCAGCAGACTGACAGGACTCCATACATTTTCTATAATATTTCCAATATCGTCCAACGGAAGCAGTGTGTTTTCAAATGTTTTTTGGGATGGTCCAATTTTATAAATATTTTTCAATAATCCGTTTGCCTTATAAAGGACATGATCCGTTGCATCCAGAATATGATCAGCAGTAACCAAATGAAAATTGATTGGTTCTTCTTTTGACATAAAAATCGGATTTTCGTCTTCAGATATACAACCAAAAAAGATAAATACAACACTGGAAATAAAAAGGTATCTCACGAGTATCTGACTTG
>CAZOUJ010000208.1:0-3050 GCA_964582955.1 uncultured bacterium | reverse complement strand
AGCCAGGATCAAACTCTCCATTGTATGTTTGATTCTGTACTGTCTTTGTCGCCCTCATGGAGCGACTCTCAAATCCAATTTTTTATTGGACCACGCATACTAAATTTTCAAATAACAAATTTTGCTGTCATGGACAGCCCGGAATAATAAGGTTTATTAAGAAGGGCTGCAATGATTTTATGAGGAAAATAGGTTATTTGATTATGAAATCTGGAATTTCATAATCCATAAACCTATTTATACTTAATTTTTTTGTAACGCGTTCGGTATAACGATATGTTAGTTTTTTATTTGCAGCATCAATATCATGGACAGATTTCCAAATACTTCCGGAATAAAGACCTAGCAGTAAAATAACTGGAGGAACTATAATTGAACTTTTGTTTGATGATAATTTCAAATTCCCCGGCAAAAGATAACCTGAAGAAGAATGAAATAAACCTTCTTTTGATACAATATCGCCAGACATGGGGATAACCATTTGTTTATTATTATTAAGTGAAAGTTTATTTTTTTGAGAAATTGCAGAAGATGAAATAATTGCGGCAGTTATCAGAAAAGATGCTCCCATAGTACCAATAGCATTCTCGTTTTGCTTAAGATACAAAAAGCCGCCCCCTGGAAAAAGAGAAGAGAGTAATGCGGGAGTTTTACTTTTTAAAGGTGCGTTCTCTCCAGTTTTTATTGCATTATACCATGACTTTATCAGCTTGGTATAATGGCCATGATCAAATGCCGCTTGAGCGCTTTTAAATGCTAACTTTGACTTCTCCCATTCTAGCATTTCAAAATGAGCATAAGCACGAAAAATCAAATCATATGGATCAGTTGTACCAAATGTTTTTTCCACTATCTTATTATGATCTTTAGTCTCTAAAGATATATAGTATAATTGATACTTAGCGGCTTTAGATGCCACACTTTCAGATGGCATTCTTTCAATGATGCGATTATAATAATTCTTTGCTAAATCCCAATCCCCCATCATTTCATAACATTTACCAATCTTGAAATAAGCAGCCATTTCAAGTTCATCCCCAGGATATTTTTATAAAAACTGAAAATAAACTAATAAAGCCCTTTCGTAAAACTCTTCATCATATAAAAAAGTTGCGAAATTGACTAACTCTTGACGCTGAAAGGTAGTATAGTTTTTCCATTCCACCTTTATGTCTTCAGGGCTTAAGTATTTTTGTTGAGCACATACAGAACCAAAGATTAAAAATATAATTATCAGTTTAAATCGTAAGTTCAAAACATACCTTGGTAATTAAGTTTTGATTGTAAAAGGCTAAGCTGAACGCTTTCGCCTTTTAAAAAATGGCTTCTTCCCTCTAAGGATAAATTCTTTTGTGATTGTAATGTGAGAGACCCTATCCTCAGAATATTCTGGAAGATTAAACATAATATCCAGCATTGAATTTTCTAAAACCGATCTTAAAGCACGGGCACCAGATTTTCTATCCATAGCCATACTAATAATTTCTTTTAAGGCTTCAGCGTGGAATTCTAATTCAATACCTTCCATTCTAAAAAGTTTCTTATACTGTTCTAGGAGTGAGTTTCTTGGCTCTATGAGTACTCGCATCAATGCAGATTCATCTAAATGATTAATTGTAGTCACAATTGGTAAACGTCCAATTAGCTCAGGAATAAATCCATACTTAATTAAATCCTCTGGGCGCACTTCTTTAAGAATCTCATCCTCTTTTCCTACTTTAACTAATGATTTTGTAAAACCAATTTCAGCTGAATTGACTCTTTGTCCTATAATATCAGCTAATCCATCAAAAGAACCCCCACATATAAAAAGGATATTTTTCGTATCTATTGGGATTAAACTCTGTTCAGGATGTTTTCGACCTCCCTTAGGAGGTATTTGGGCTATGGTCCCTTCTAAAATTTTCAATAATGCCTGCTGAACTCCTTCGCCAGAGACATCCCTCGTAATTGATGTGCTTGAGCTCTTTCTTCCAACCTTATCAATTTCATCTATATAAATAATACCTGTCTGGGCTTGATATAGATCATAATCAGCAATTTGTAATTATCTAACTAAAATATTTTCAACATCATCACCAACATATCCAGCTTCAGTTAAGCTTGTTGCATCTGCTATAGCGAATGGCACTGATAAAAATCTTGCTAATGTTTCAGCTATAAGTGTTTTTCCAGTACCGGTAGGACCAATTATTAATATATTACTTTTATCTAATTCTACTTCATCGTCTAAAGGGTCAGATAAAATTCTCTTGTAATGATTGTATACAGCAACTGCAAGAGCCCTTTTAGCTCTATCCTGACCAATTACATATTGATCAAGATAATCTTTTATCTCAGATGGTTTGTGAAGGGCAGAAAGAATCTGATTGTTTTGATTTTTTTTTGTATCTGATTTGTTAGGAGTAGTGGAATTACCCATTTATTTCCTCTCCGAAAGAATTGTATCAATAAGACCATAATTTTTGGCTTCATCAGCGCTCATAAAAAAGTTTCGATCTGTGTCTTTTTCAATCTTTTTCAGAGTTTGTTTTGTATTTTTCGCCAAAATTTTATTTAAATTTGTTCTTAACCGAATTATTTCATCTGATTGAATCTTAATATCTGAGGCTTGACCTTCAACTCCACCTAAGGGTTGATGAATCATAATGCGTGCATTAGGAAGTGCAGATCTCTTTCCTCTTGCACCTCCAGAAAGTAAAAATGCGCCCATACTTGCAGCTTGCCCCATACAAATTGTAGCTACGTCTGGTTTAATATAATTCATTGTATCATATATACCCATCCCTGATGTGATAATTCCACCAGGAGAATTAATATATAAATAGATATCTTTATCACTACTCTCTGCTTCAAGAAATAATAGCTGTGCGATAATCAAAGACGAAACATTGTCATCAATTGGTGTTCCCAAGAAAACTATTCTCTCTTTTAATAAACGGGAATAAATATCATATGCGCGTTCACCACGACCCGATTGTACTCCGACCAGTGGAATAAATTGGTTTAAGTGCTCTATATCCATATGAAATATGATTTTGCATCAGAAT
>CAZOUJ010000207.1:0-3065 GCA_964582955.1 uncultured bacterium | reverse complement strand
GTGAGTTTGCTTAAGCAATTGAATCAGACAACACATATGCGGGGACATTTCCTCCGTTAAACTCAAATGTAGAAATTGAGTATTTTATTTCAGCTACCAACCTCTCGAACAATAGTGTTTATCATCCTAATGCAGGATGGCATACTTTCAACACCTTAGAGGTAGAAGGCGGTGAGCTTATTATTGAATATAATTCAGGGTGGGTTTTAGTTGGATTACCCTTTGCAGTCGAAAATGCAATATATACGTTACTCTTTCCAGAATCAATTGAAGGGACACTTTACTCTTTTGAGGGGAACTACGATCTTGCAACAAGCCTAATTAATGGAGAAGGATACTGGTTAAGATTTAATGAGGAAGGCAGTACCACTATTTCAGGTTTACCAATCAATGAACTTACTATTAGCCTGAATGAAGGATGGAACCTCATATCAAGCACAAGTACTCCTTTAGATGTCACAGAGATACAAGATCCGGATGAAATTATCATTTCCGGAACAATTTATGGATTTCTTTCAGGTGGCTACTCAAATGCAGAAACTATAGCACCAGGAAAAGGATATTGGATTCGGGCAAACAGTTCAGGTTCTATTTTTTTAATTGATGATTAGATTTTCCACCTCTTTATAAAAAAGTGGGGATGGGATAAATTGAAGAGAGCTTTCTTTGTCAGATGATGGTTTTGGTTAAGCGTATTGCACTTTTAATGATTATTGGGTTGGTTTTGAGCCAACTAAGGACGGGTGACCCTAGCTCTAGTAAATTTCCAGGTGGTTATATAGGGCTTGGCATTCAAATAGGTAAAACAGAAGAAAGTTTAAGGTTTATTGATGTTCAAATAAGTACTGGAGTTGCATTAATTGGAAATCAACTTGAGTTACCTATTTATATTTTTTTGGGAGGGTCTGCGGGGAAAAGATTTCAAGTTGGTCAATCACAAACCTATTTAGATTGGCAGGCGGTTATGCTCTCATATGTCCAATTTGGAATTGGACGAGGGATTATCACTTTTAACTCTCACAGGGTCCCAAGAAAAAAGTATTGGGCAGGTATTTCTGCAATTCCTCTGGCTTATACAACCGATAGTTATATATATGATGATAAATTATATAAACAGCGGGGTCTCATGGGAACCATACCCTTGCCATTTTTTGGATTCAACTTTTACCCATAAATTCATCCGTAGTAGTGTTTTTGTTCCCACCTCTTTATAAAAAAGTGGGGATGGAGTAAATAACCCACCCAGACCTTGGGGGACAGCCCCTTTATTTTAGATATAACCACCTCTCACACAAAACAGGTGAAAATAGGCTGTGACTTCTATCTTTGACATTCTCAGCATTAGAGTGAATTGTTGAAAAATTCGATAAAGGGCTCATAATCCGATGGGAGCTTTATTGATTCTAATCGGGTTTTTTTGTTTGTGGATTTAATCGACGCCTATTTATCCTCCAGCTAATTTAAAATACTAGAAGATAGATCTTTCGATGGATGGTGGGCAACATGTCCATTTCATTGTTGATGCCTTGCATCACCATTTTATCTTTTAACTAATTTGTATGAATTTAGGGATAAGTTCCCAACTTGATAATCGACTTCTTAATCCCCTTTAAAGGCACACAATATAAATGGACAATTTTAAACAGACGCAACTGCATCCGGACATTCTCAAAGCCATCACTGAAATGGGTTTTGAAACACCCACGCCAATCCAGACCAAAACCATTCCCCATTTAATGGCGTCTGCCCATGATTTGATCGCAACGGCACAAACAGGGACGGGCAAAACGGCAGCCTTTGGTCTGCCATCCATCCATTTAACGGATATTGAGGATAGGAGTACACAGACGTTGGTTCTGTGTCCCACCCGGGAATTATGTATGCAAATCACCAAGGACCTGTGTAATTTTTCAAAGTACATCAGTGGGATGAATATTTTGGCCGTTTACGGCGGTGCCAGTATCCAGCCCCAGATCAAATCATTAAAAAAAGGCGCACAGATCGTTATTGGTACACCGGGGCGGACAAAAGATCTTATTAAACGGAAAAGATTGGATATCTCTCATGTGGTACGTGTGGTTCTGGATGAAGCAGATGAAATGCTTACCATGGGATTCAAGGAAGATCTTGAAATGATCCTAGCTCAGACACCCCAGGAGAAACAGACTTTGCTCTTCTCTGCAACCATGTCAAAACGGGTGGTGGGAATTACAAAATTCTACATGAATAAAACGCATAATTGATATTAATCCTTGTATCTATTGCATCGTTTTTTGTAGGACCCTCCGTGAGACGATAGAGGTGGCCATTAAGCTTATGCACGATGGCTATAATGCGGATACCCTTCACGGGGATCTGTCCCAAGTGCAGAGGGATGAGGTGATGGGACGATTTCGGAACCGTCTATTGCAGATTCTGGTCGCCACGGATGTGGCCGCACGGGGGCTGGATGTGGATGACCTTTCTCACGTGATTAACTTTAATCTTCCCGATGATGATGAAATTTATGTTCACCGCAGCGGCCGGACCGGCAGGGCAGGGAAGAAGGGCATATCTATCAAAATTATCCAAACGCGGGAAAAGCGGAAGATCCGGGAGATTGAGAAAAAATATAGGATTAGCTTAATCCGGACAACGGTCGACAGTGGGTTATATATCTGCAAAAAACGACTCTATAGTCTCATTGATAAAGTTGAAAATGTTGAAGTGGATGAACAACAAATCGGTCAATTTATGCCCGATATTTATAAAAAGCTGAAATGGCTCAACAGGGAAGAGTTGATCAAGCATTTTGTATCCACGGAATTCAACCGCTATTTATCCTATTATAAAAATGCCAGGGATATCAATATATCTGGTGATGGCATGGGAAAAAAAAGAAGCAAGCGAGAAAAGCGAAGCAGGGAGGATCGACGGAATACCTCATTCGCCGGTTTTTATGTTAATGTGGGATTCCAGCATAAAGTGAACCCGGGGCGACTCATTGGTTTGATCAATGAATGTTTGCGATCCAGCGATGCGGTGATCGGGAAAATTGAAGTGATGAAAACATTCTCCTTTTTTGA
>CAZOUJ010000206.1:0-3146 GCA_964582955.1 uncultured bacterium | reverse complement strand
AAATAATAATAAAAATCTTTTGAACAAAAAGGAGCTCATGAAATTGTTTTCCGTAGATAATAAAAGAGAACAGTATTGTATGCTGGATTTTTCCTTAAGCCCATTAGATTTTTTTTAGCAATAATCCAGGATTTCTCTTCTGCTATAGGTATTGCAACACAATCATTCAATAATATTGTTTGTATTTCTCCATACAGTTTTGCTGATTTTTCACGGTCTATTGCTTCTAATTCTCTTGCCCTGTTGATAAGAGAATCAACAATAGTATTCGAATAATATGATAGGTTAAAAATAGGAGGGTTCTGGGTGGCAAACATTCCAAGGAACCAATCTGAGGGGGTGGCATATGCGGGCCACCAGGCCATTTCAATTATATTGGGGGATGATTCGAATCTTCGTCCTTTAGACCATATTTCTGACCACAGCCCAGCGTGTAATTCAGTTTTCAAGCCAATTTTATTACAGTTGGATTGGAGCATGAGACAGGTTTTCCAATATTCATTTGAAGATGCAACATAGCTCAGGCTAACAGATTCATCTTCCTTTAGACCAACTTCTTTTAGAAGGTCCTCTGCCAGGCTTAGATCAAATGTGTACATATTTTCAGGATAAAGAGTCCCAGGTAATGCGTTGGGGGTCAATCCTGCCGGCTTTTCTGCCATTCCATTGTAAATATAATTAATTTTGTTGTCATAGGCCATGGATGCGGCAATAGCTTTGCGGACCTTTAGGTTATTTGTTGGCGGTTTTTTTACATTGAAAATCATTAAATGGTTGATCCAGCTTGGAAATATTTTTAGCTCCAATTCTGGATGGTTCTCAAAACTTTTTACTGCCTCAATGGGGATGAGCGAACAGATATCCGCTTCACCACCCTTGATCATCTGGATACGGGTTGCGGCCTCATTCACAATTTTAATATCTACTTCACGAAAAACCTCGTTTGAAATTTCTCCCCAGTATTCTTTATTAACTTGCAACATAATGCTTTGATTTTGAACCCATTTTGACAGTTTATAGGGTCCTGTTCCTGATGCATAACCTTTCCTGATCTCGCTCCTGTCCATTCCTGAAATAACAGGAGAATAAATCCACGCACCATATTGTGCACTTGCTATAAGGTCTAAGGGGGCAGGGTATTGTAGATGGAAAACAACTGTCAGGTCATCCACAACCTCAATTCTCTCTACAGCGTCCCAAATAAATCCCGGTCCCTCCCCTATTTTTTTTGTCCGTTCTATACAGAGTTTGACAGATTCTGCATTACAGACACTCCCATCATGAAATTTAACATTTTCACGGATGTGGAATTTCCAAGTTAGACCGTCCTCAGAACTGGAATAGGAAGTAGCCAAAGCGGGTATGAAGCTCGGTTCTTTATCAGAAGCATCATACCACAACAGTGGTTCATATATATTTGACATTGGAAGAACCTCCATTGAGAAGGCAGAAGCAGGATCCCAATCCTTCACATCATTATACAGGAGGTAAATTAGAGTATCAGGGTCCCGTGTTAAATTAGAATTAATACATCCTACTACTAAGCCAAGTATGGACAAACAAGCAAGTGCAGGAAGGGTGTAAAAAAATTTCAACGAAGGAAATTTAAACCCAAACTGAACTGTTTAACAGAGTTAAATCTTCCATAATCTATAAATGCAGTATCAACCGTTAGAACTGCATTATTGTAAATGGGGATTTTCAAGCCAGCACCAAACGTAAACCCCTCCTCCGAATTTGGATAGAACAGAGATTTATATCCTGCCCGAAAAGCAATCATTTCTAATGGTTTGAATTCCATTCCAATGTTTACAAACTCTGATGTGGAGTAGGGATGTACAGCATCTAAGGCAATGTGAATAAAGCCAGGCCTTTGAGGAACCAAATCACTGGCAATACCGATTCGAAATGTTAACGGCATGGCAAATTCATCGAGAGAATAAGTAGCAGGAATTTCATCATTGTTTCCATAAAATACCTCTGATGGATCATGTTGAATATTGATATCTCGCCCTTTCATTTGAAGACGTTCGCCAAAATTGCTGATGGACACTCCCACAACTGTATTAAAAAATGATGAACTGTAACGTGTCCCTATATCAAATGCTAATGCATCTGCGGACATATTCCATATGTATTCTCGGACATATTTTATTGTGCCTCCAACAGCAAAACGATTACTAACAGCAACAGACAGTGAACTGCCTATGAGCATATCACCAGCTGAAAACATCTCCCCCGTACCATTCTGATTGTACTCAGTGCGGACTTCCATATCTGCCATTGAAAGAGATACAAACTGGAACCCAGCAACAATAGAACGATGCACAGGGAACGCAATTGATAGATAATCGTATGTAATATCAGCGATCCAATTAGTACGTTGTGCATCAATAATTACCGATTCTATCTCTGACAAACCTGCGGGATTATAAAAAGCAAGGTAAGTGTCCCCACCCATTGCTACATGTGCGGATCCCATTGATACTGCTCTTGGGCCTGGTTCTATGAGCAAAAAATTGACCGCAGAAGTACCTACTCTTGATACTTGGGCAAATGAACAACCTATCATTATTGGTAGAAGAAAAAAGATGTAAGGTCTAACTTTCATACCTATTTAATTAAGGCAAACTTACCTGTCATTTCATTTCCCATTGGCGTTTCAACGTGATAGATATAAATTCCGAAAGCCACGCTCAGTCCATCTTCAGAAAGGAGGTCCCATGATCTTATTGAACCCGTTCCGGGCTCAAAGTGTCTAATAGTTTTTACCAATCTTCCCCTGATATCAAAAATTCTTATAGTAGCCTCTGAAGGAAGATTAATAAAATAAATTCGTCTTTCGCCCCGCCCCATAATAAAATTGTGATCAGGTTCCCATATAGCGGTGGCAATATAAGGATTTGGGATAACAGCGATATCATTTATGTAATTTTTCTCTATGTTTTCATCAGCATGTATAGGGCCCATTGTGGTAAAAGTAAAAATATCATTGTAGACAAATGGTTTAGTAGTATGTAAAAGCATAATATCGCCATTCTCTGGCTCATTAATAATATTATCGGCTGGAGCAATAAAAGTCACTGCCCAGGCCGTTATTGATGTCCCAGAGTTCCCCTGAAGAATAATAATTTCGTCTCCGCTTG
>CAZOUJ010000205.1:0-3149 GCA_964582955.1 uncultured bacterium | reverse complement strand
CAGTCCATTTACTTAGGAAAATGGCACTTGGGTGGTGCGGATCGCTATCATCCCCTAAAACGCGGCTTTGATGAATTCTATGGTTTTCGTGGGGGCGCCCGATCTTATTGGCCCTATGTTTCTCCTCCGCAAGATCCTCTGAGACGGTGGGAAAGAGATTATAAAAACTTTAAGGAGCACGAAGGCTATCTTACAGATGCTATTGCAGATGAAGCTGTGGAAGTAATTGAACGGCATCAGGATGTGCCATTTTTTCTCTTTGTATCCTTCAATGCAGTCCATACTCCGATGAATTACCTAGAGAATGATCTTCCAGATGGTAATATCCGACTTACTCAAAAGCGGCAGCAACTTTATGCAATGACCAAATCAATGGATAGGGCCTGTGGCCAGATTATTGATAAATTAGATGAACTGGGTCTAACAGAGAATACTTTAATCGTTTTTTCAAACGATAATGGAGGTGCGTGGATTAATTATTCTTCCAATCATCCATTAAGCGGTGTAAAAGGGACTCATTTAGAGGGGGGGATTCGTGTTCCTTTTTTACTGAGTTATGGTAATAGGTTTGAAGGGGACACCACTTTTGACCATCCAATCAGTACATTTGACCTTTTACCCACTTTTGTGGATGTAGCAGGAGGAGATAAAAATGATTTAAAAAATGTAGATGGTGTTAGTCTAATTCCTTTTTTAAATGGAAAGAAAAATTATCGTCCACATAAAACACTTTATTGGAAAAAAGAAACTAGGGCCACCATCCGAGACGGTGATTGGAAATTGATCCGCTTGCCCGATCGTCCTGCCATGCTTTTCAATATTGCCAAAGACCCTGTAGAAGCATATGATTTGGCTAGAAAACGTCCTGAAAAAGTTAAAACATTATATAAAAAACTTTTTAATTGGGAAGTGACATTAAAGCGGTCATTATGGGTAACAAAACGCCAAAACAGTAAGCGCGCCATAGACACCTTTGATAAATATAGATAATAATGTATAACTTTAAATCAATTTCAATATATTTAATAATATTTTCATTTACAAATTTATTTTTTTCCTGTAATAAATTGGAAGAGCAACCTAACATTATTTACATTCTGGCAGATGATCTGGGTTATGGTGAACTGGGTGTTTTTGGCCAAAAGATAATTGAAACACCCAATATAGATGCTTTGGCAAAAAATGGAATGATTTTTACAGACCATTATTCCGGGTCGCCAGTTTGCGCACCATCTCGATCAGTATTTATAACTGGACAACATACGGGCCATACTCCTATTCGAGGGAATGATGAGTGGGCAGAACGAGGTGATACCTGGAATTATCAGGCTATGTTCGACAACCCATTTTTAGAAGGGCAGCGCCCCATTCCAGACAGCACAATTACTATTGCAGAAGTATTGAAGTCTGCTGGATATGTAACGGGCATGGTAGGTAAGTGGGGTCTTGGAGCGCCTACAACTGAAGGTCTACCTAACCGACAGGGATTTGATTTTTTCTATGGATATAACTGCCAGCGTCAAGCCCATACACTCTACCCTATGCATTTATGGAGAAATGAAGCACGGCATCTTCTCGATAATAAAAATATTCCACCCCATGCCAATCTTGCTGACGGCGTGGACCCAAATGATCCGTCCAGTTACGCTGATTTTGAATTGAATGATTATGCTCCTGAATTAATGCATCGTGAAGCACTAAAGTTCATTGACAAAAACAAGGATAGTCCTTTTTTCCTCTATTATGCATCACCTCTTCCTCATGTTCCTCTTCAGGCACCAAAAAAGTGGGTAAATTATTACAAGAGAAAATTAGGAGAAGAAGTACCCTATACGGGTAAAGCATATTTTCCGAATCAAAGTCCACGGGCTACCTATGCTGCTATGATCTCTTACCTCGATGAACAGGTGGGAGACCTGGTTAATAAATTAGTAGAAATTGGCCAATACCAAAATACACTGATTATTTTTACTAGTGATAACGGACCAACTTACACTGGTGGGGCTGATACTCCATTTTTTGATAGTGCAAAACCGTTTAAAACAGAATATGGCTGTGCAAAAGGATTTGTCCAAGAAGGAGGTATTCGTGTTCCCATGATTGCAAGTTGGCCAGGGAAAATAAAGTACGGTAGCAAATCGAATCATATTTCTGCTTTTCAGGATATGATGCCCACATTTTGTGATATTGTTGGCGAGCCTATTCCTTCTTCAAATGATGGAATCAGTATATTACCTGTATTAATGGGGGAAAGTGGTCAGAGGCAACACGACTACCTCTATTGGGAATTTCCCGCATATAAAGGTCAACAAGCCGTTCGAATGGGAAAATGGAAAGCCATACGTAGGGAAATATTTGAAGGGAATCTGGCTATCGAACTCTATAATCTTGAAACGGATATAAGTGAACAACAAGATTTGGCTGGTTCATATCCTAAAATTGTGGAACAAATAGCTGAGATAATGAAAACTGCACATACACCTTCGTATTTGGAACGTTTCAAATTTCCACAATTGGGAGATTAATATTTTATATGAAAAAGTGGGTTGGATACACATCTGAAGTCAAGAATGAAGTCTTTGATGTAATAATCATTGGTTCAGGGATGAGTGGTTTGACCACAGCAGCATTGCTTGCTCAGCATAATTATCGGGTCTTAGTTATAGAGAAACATTTCAAGGTGGGTGGTTTTACACACACCTTTAAACGTAAACAATTTGAATGGGATGTGGGTATTCATTATATCGGGGAAGTCCACAATAAAAAAACACATACTCGAAAACTCTTTGACAGAGTTACAGGTGATAAACTTAAATGGGCCAAAATGGATGATAATTATGACCGAATCATTTTTCCGGACCGATACTATGATTTTATAGCCCCGAAAGAAAAATTTATTGAAACTCTGTCTGCTTATTTCCCTGATGAAGAAAAGAATATTCGCTCCTACGTAAAACTTTTACATATGCAGGTGAAAAGCGGGAAAGGTTTTTTTGCTAGCAAAGCATTGCCCAAATGGTTACATCCTTTATTGCACAAGTCTATGACAAAACAATTTTTCAAAAATGCTGATAATACCACCAGAGAAGTCTTAAGCGGTTTATCTATGAATGAAAATTTATTGAGCGTATTTACGGGACAATGGGGGG
>CAZOUJ010000204.1:0-3176 GCA_964582955.1 uncultured bacterium | reverse complement strand
GGTTTAGCTTTTGGGAGTTGTTCTTATATTTTTCCCTTAGGGCGTTGATTTCTGGTTGGACCACCTGCATAGCAGCGGTTGACTGGTAGCTTTTTTTTGTTAGAGGATATACAAGTATTTTTATAAGAAAAGAAAAAACAATTAAAACAAAACCATAGTTAGGAATGTATTCATGCATGCTCTTTAGGGCAATTAAAACGCCCTTAGATATAGGCCGAATAAAGGCCCACCCGAAATCCATGACCTGTTCAAGGCCCACACCGATGCTCTTTATTTTTTCGTATTCCAGAGGGCCAAGATAAAGGGAAAAAACAGGAACTTTTGCTATGTCCACAAAAAAGGACATGCCGTATGTTTCTAATGAATCGTATTTTGCGGTAAGGCTGGCCCGACGGACACTGGAAAGATCTCGGGGGATAAGAGAACAAACAAAATATTTTGTTCTAATAGCACCCCAGTTCGCAGAACCATTAAAAAGTCGTTGATCAGTCTCCCCAGGCTTCACCTTGAGATTTTCAATCTCACCACCCTGGAAAACATATGACTTAAAATAGGTATGGTCGTCCTTTTTGTTTTTTTCGGTTGAAGCAAGCCCGCCATACCAACCAATCTCAAGGTCACCAGAAAGCAGACCCCGCACATCATCACAACGAACGTCGATATCTATCATATATAAATCGGGATCAAAGGTGAGAACCCGGCGTATATATTTTCCAGGAGAAAGCTCAAACATGTAGGTCAGGGTCTCTGTTTTATCCAGTTCTCTTTCTGAAAACCCTCCCACCTGCTGCCACGGGGAAACAAGATCAATAGGTTGGCCATCAATGTTGTTTGCCTTAGTTAAAATGTTAAGGCCGTCAAGGCCCGCCAAAACATTTACCATCTGGCTATCGGCCGTGTAATAACTTTTTATATGAAAAGATTTTATTGTGCCTCCTCCACGCGAAGAAATAACAGCAGTATATAAGGGGGTATTTACGGTTGTAATCTTTTCATTTGTTATATTATAGGAGAGCGATGAATGGGGATCAGTTTTAGAAAACTTTTTTTGTGAACGGGGATGGGGCTTGGAAAAACGATCCTGTGGATTATCAATGTTTGAAAGAGTGTCTTGTGGAAAATCCTGAACAAAAGGAGGAGAAACCATTTCCATGTACTTTGGTGTGAAGATTAAAACAAGCGCTATTAAAAAAAACGCGAGAAGGGTATTTCGATCCATAATTATTTTACGGGATCATATCCACCGCTATGAAAAGGGTTACACCTAATTACTCTGTTGAAAACCAAAACAAGCGCTATTAATACGGGCTTTCTTTTAAAGGCGCAAAGGGCAAAGCTGGAACAGGTTGGATGGAAACGGCAGTGTGCGCCGATAAATGGAGAGATAAAATACCGGTAAAATTTAATAATATAAATAAATAGAAGACTAAACAGGCGGCCAACCGCTCGTAGAACACCCACTCGGACGAAGCACTAGAGCGCTAGGCGCTTGCGACCTTTTTTTCGCCGTCTTCTAAGAATAGAGCGACCGCCAACAGTTGATTTTCGGGCACGAAATCCATGTTTGTTTTTTCTCTTTCTTTTGCTAGGCTGATATGTTCGTTTCATTTTGGCTTAAGTACAGACCCGAAAAATACAAAGGCAAACATCACATCACAAAAAATATAATAAAGATGAAAAAGTTAATTTTTATTTATTTATTGCACAATCTGGACCGCCTAATTGTAAATTTTATTAAAATTAACACGTGGATAACTTGTGGATAACCTATTTTTATGACTTATCAAGATCTTTGGAATCTAACCTATACAAAGCTTAAAGAATCTCTTCCAGATCATGCAATTAACACCTGGTTCGAGCCTATTGTTCCCATTGCAGTCACTGAGGATGAGCTTATACTAGAAGTACCAAATCAATTTTTTTTTGAGTGGATCGACTCCCATTATAGGGAAGCAGTATCAGACGCTTTAAAAGAAGTAACAAACAAAAAAACAAGACACCGGTTTATCGTTTCTACTCAGCGCCAAACAAAAGAACTAGAAGAGACGAAAAGTGAAATAAACAGCAATCAATCAAAAACTCAATATCCGCCCAACATTAATAAACAGTACACATTTGAATCATTTATTGAAGGATCAAACAATGAGTTTGCCAAAACCGCTGCCCAGTCTGTAGCTCAAGAACCAGGAAAAAGCTCTTTTAACCCTTTAATAATTTATGGAGGGGTTGGATTAGGAAAGACACATCTTCTGCACGCGATAGCCAACAGGGTTGTTGAAAAAAACAACATGGCGAATGTAGTTATTGTAACAAGTGAAAAATTCACGCTAGACTTTGTAAACAGCCTAAGAAAGAACAGGACAATTGAATTTGCACAACAATATAGAAACTCAGATGTGCTTCTGATTGACGACATTCAGTTTTTTAGAGGGAAAGAACAGACACAAGAACAATTTTTTCATACATTTAATGTTCTTTACCAATCAGGCAAACAGATTGTAATGACCGCAGATAAATACCCAGGGGAAATGAAGGGACTAAAAGAAAGACTTCTTTCTAGATTTCAGTCCGGGCTTTCTGTAGATGTTCAGCCCCCCAATTTTGAGATAAGAGTCGCAATTCTTTTAGATAAAGCAGAACAAAACGGCCTAGCGCTCGATTATGATATAATAGAGTTTATAGCAAGGCATATAAAAAACAATGTAAGGGACCTGGAAGGGGCTATAATTAGAATTCTTGCTAAATCGTCTTTGATGAACAGGGTAATAGACTTTAGTCTTGTTAAAGATGTAATAAAAGAAAGGGTTGGGTCGTCTTTTACTGCAGATCTTTCGATCGAAGATATTGTTCGGAAAGTTTCAGATGTCTCCAGAATACCTGAAAAAGAAATTATTGGAAAAAGCAGGAAAATGGAGCTCGTTGAAGCGCGCCAAGTTTATATGTATCTATGTAGGGACATAATGGGAATCTCCTTAAAAAATATTGGGGTCTATTATGGAGGGATGGACACCACGACCGTAAAGCATGCTGTAAAAACAATAAACAAAAAAAGCCTAACAGACGTCAGACTCCAGAAAATGGTTGAATCATTAAAACAAGAACTAGACTTCACATTTGTATAACTATCTAGCGCTGGATTACGTTAATATAATCATAATTAAAAAAACAAGAGTTAC
>CAZOUJ010000203.1:0-3211 GCA_964582955.1 uncultured bacterium | reverse complement strand
GATTGGTATACAACAGTTCAAACTGTGGAATCTGATAAAACATTCCATAGCTGAAATGGATAACACCTCTATCTGAAATAGGATAAGCAATTCCAAGCCGAGGACTAAATTGAGATTTTACAGCTGTTTTTTTATACCAACCTTTTTGTTTTTTAAGACCCTCATTATTAATAAAACCACCAAAATCACTGTATCTTACCCAGGTTGTATCATTAGTATCATCATCTATAGTATAATGTGAATAACTGCCCCAGTCTATGTTCAGCCGTTCTTCTACTGAGAGAGAATCTAAACGAGGATTTCTGGGATTCTGGATATAAGGTTCATGAGCGTTCATAGGCACCCATGAATTGGGGTCAAAATAATCGTAACGCAGTCCCACATTTACAATCATATCTCCATATTCGATCTTATCTTGAATGTAGGCAGAAAATTCTTTTGGGGCATTAAGGTAATAAGAACGATTGGGATGATAATGAGTGACCCAGGAAGGTATATTTTCTGAAAATCGAAGTGGTTTATCACTCTGTTTAATCTGATTGCCGGACAGATCTACCGTGTCGCCTAAAACAGGTATGACAGGTGTAAACATCTGGTCATTTTCAGAAGAATCCATGAGTGCATAACTGTCCAGTTCAAGGCTGTGTTTCTGATACTCAATACCTATTTTAACAAGATTGTATTTGTTAACCTGACTGTTGAAATCAAATTTGATTTGTTTTGTTACTGTTTCTCTATAAAACCTGCTCCTATCCAATCCCCAGCGGGCGTATGCATGTTGGGGATAGTAATTAAACGGATTAAAATCTGAATTAACTACTGATCCTCCATATTTAAAATCAGACTGGTCATAGTACCACTCATCGTATTCGCCGCCTGATACATCACAAATATTATCTCCATCTTCATCGTGGAAAACATCACCCTCATCACACTGCCCATTGGGATGGTCAGGGAGTTGTCCCATGAATGCAAAATAAAATTCGTCGGGGATTCGGTATCTTGGGTCCTTTTCTGATACATACACATACCTTTTATATGATTTACTTGATTGGGATATGTTCAAATCGTAATAGGATGTTGAAGAGATAGAATGGGAAAAATTTAAACCGAGAATCTCTCCACTACTGTAGTGGGTACTTCTCCCGCCAAGCGTGAGACGTCTGTGATGATCATAGTTTTGATATTCATCATGACTTAAAATATATTTTATCCTCATCCTAAACTTAGGATTTATTTTAAATGTGATTTTGTTTTGTGATGACCATTTTTCTACCCAGTTCATTGGCTTGGTCTCTGGCTGTAATGTAGGCTCAGAATCATCCCAGCTTTCATTTTCATTCAGGTCAACATAAAATTCTCCATCATCCCACTGGCCATTGTTATTTTCATCATGATAAGGTTCTTCTACATCCCGCACACGATTATTATTTTCATCAATGAACAATGTATCGCCGTACATGGTGAATGTGTTCAGTCCATTCAGCCATCCTTCTGATTGGTACAAGCGGCCGGAACTGTAAAATGTTACCCTGTCAACCAATATAGGTCCGCTCAATGATCCGGCAATATTCATATCGTTAAAGGGAGAGTAGGTATCCAAGCCTCGAAAAACTGGATCAAAACTCACATGGTCCCCGAAATAATGATTCAATGAGCCTTCAAATGTATCTCCTCCATCTTTAGTTACCATGTTGATAACTCCACTCATTGCCTTACCATATTCAGCATTAAAATTCCCGCTGATAACCTGCAATTCCTGGATGTTATCGTTTTCCACTGTAACGGAAATCCCACCATCATAAACATCTGTCATGGACATTCCGTCAACCATATAAACTATCTCACTTCCCCTGCCGCCACGAATATGAATTCCTCCGTCCTCATCCTGTGTGATCCCGCCCTGGAGTTTAATGACATCACTTACTTCAGTAAGCGGCATGGTTTCCAGCACATCCGAAGTCACTCTGGCTTCCGAATTTGTTCTGTCAAATTGGATGATTCCACGGTCTGCTACCACTATGATTTCTTTACCTTCAACGACTTGAATATCCATAGAAAAATTCAGCCTGAATGTTTTATCAACTGAAATGGGAATTTGTGTTACAGTTACAGATTGGTATCCGATCATCATGGCTTTCACTGAATAGACACCAGGAGGAATGTTTAAGATTATAAATTCACCGGAAGGGTCTGATGCGGTACCCAGGTCTGTATTCAGAATGACGATATTACATCCAGCCAAAGGGGTATCATTATCTTTATCTATTACAGTACCTGTTAATTTTCCTTTGGTCCCTCCTAAAACCAGTCCTACTACTACTGTAATCAATGCAAGAATCCTCATATATACATTCTCTTTTCAAGGATAAAAGATTTCACTACTGTGCTGTCAATATTGATGTCACTTTCTTTTCTCAAGCTTTCAATAAAATCCTGAAAGGCATTAAATCTAAAGGAATCATCATGTTCAGTATCAGGATTCTTAATTCCATAAAATATACTTTGGACAATATGCTTCCTTTTTAATTCGTCAACCTGTTTCATAAAATCTGCATCATGGTGTAAATTTGATTCTACCGCTTTTTTGAGCAGCATTTCCCTGACAAATAAACCTGATATGATAGATTCTGCATTCTCAACTGAATTCATCCGAGCGATTTTTTCCTGTGATAAAGTTCTACATTTTTCCAGAATATCTGCAGATGTCCAATATGTTTTCAGTGACAATGATTTTACAATAGTTAGATCAGGTGAAGCGGATTTTATTTCTACAGACTCCTCACCTTTTAATGATTTAATTTCAGACAGTAGTTGTAATAGATTTTTATGATTAAATACGAGCCTTAATTGATTGTAAACCCGATCAGTATATTCTCGGACAGCAGGACGTTTTTTATAGATCTTAGCAATGATGTCTAATCGGTCTTTCATAAGTAAATAATCATTTTCAATGAGAAATGGATCGTATTCTCTTTCCAGCAGTTGAATAATGCTGTACCCATCTCCTGTCATAACTGGTGGAGAAATTTCTCCATCAGTTAATTGAAAGGCAACTTCTTCAAATGCGGGGTCCAGTTCTCCCAATTTTCTGAATCCTAAATCACCACCGTTTGAAGAAAGGAGAGGGTCAGTGAAGCAGTTCAAAGCAATTTTTTCCCATGAATCACCTGAATTCAATTGGTTCTGAATATCTAATATTCCTTGTTTT
>CAZOUJ010000202.1:0-3217 GCA_964582955.1 uncultured bacterium | reverse complement strand
CTCCAACTCGTCCGTGAGCGCTGACCCTCCAAACGCAGATAAGTCCAGGTTGACGATTTTGTGATTTTTTAGTCCATAAAATTCAACCAACTTTTTAGCAGAGTTGATCTCCCATGCGTGTTTCTGCCCATAAACAATGGTAAGCGGAAAAATATAATAATCATCTTTCATCGCTAAAGCCAAGGCGGTGGCAGAGTCCAATCCTCCACTCAGAAGTACCACAGCTTTTTTATCATCATGTCCCATACCGGGATCCAGGTTAGGAAGGTTAATATATCAAAACAGCTACAGAGCAGACACGTCTATACCGTCCAGCCATTCAGTTACTTTTGAAACTACCGATTTCAAACAACCATCATTAAAGGGTGAATTTAATCTGGCCAGTTTTACCAGTTCTGTAAATGGAAGACTTCCACCGGCCTGGCACAATCTGTAATAATCTTCCCAGGCCTTTTCTCTATTTTCCTCACTTTTTTTCCAGAACTGAAAGGCACAGGTTTGCGCCAAGGTGTAATCAATGTAATAAAACGGCATCTGATAAATATGTAACTGGCCCTGCCATATTCCACCTGATTTAGCAAATTCGATATCATCATAGTCCCGGTCTGGTAAATAAACCGATTCCAGTTCCAGCCATTTTGCTTTCCTGTCCGTTGGGGATGCTTCCGGATTTTTATAAACCCAGTGCTGAAAGTGGTCCACACAAGCACCATATGGTAGAAATGCAAGACTCCCAGATACATGCTTGTATTTAAAGCGTTCTGTTTCCTCTTTAAAAAATGTTTTCATCCATGGCCAAGTGAAAAACTCCATGCTCATGGAGTGGATCTCAGCCGATTCCATTGTGGGCCAAAGATAGGATACGAGTGGTTGTTTTCTACTTGAATAACATTGAAAAGCGTGTCCAGCTTCATGAGTGAGCACTGTTATATCATGATCTGTACCATTAAAATTAGAGAAAATATAGGGTCTTTCGTACTTTGGAAAAGCAGTGCAAAAACCTCCAGCCATTTTTCCATCACGATTGACAAGGTCCATAAGTTCCTCATTGATCATGATATCAAAGAACTCTCCTGTTTCCGGTGATAATTCATGATACATTTTTTTTGCACCCTCAACCAATTCCTCAGGGGTCCCTTTAGGTTTTGGATCTCCCTCCTTAAAATTGATTCCATCATAGAAATATAGATGATCCAGACCAAGAATTTCTTTTTTCTGTTCCCGGAGTTTTGTAACCACTGGAACCACATAGTCCACGATCTGCTTTCTGAAATTCTCTACCTCATCAGGACCATAATGAGACCTTTCCATACGAAGATAGCCCAGTTCAATAAAATTATCGTATCCTAATGTGGTGGCGATCTTGTGCCTAAGTTTTACCAGTTTATCGTAAAGTTCGTCAAACTCATCGGCATTATCCTGAAACCAATTGAATCGCGCTGAGTATGACCGTTTTCTTATGTCCCGATTTTTATGGGTATGAAAGGGGCCTAGCCCTGCCAGGTTATACGTTTCTCCATCAAATTCAATCTGAGCACCACCAATGAGTTTAGTGTATTCATTCCGGTATTCCGTTTCGGTTCGCAACATATCCATGATCTTAGGATCAAAAGTTTTCAGATCCATCTCGATCTTTTCAAGGAATGTATTTCCCCATTCTAACCTCAATTCCGAATTGAACGGAGATGCATCCACCGCCATATCCAGTTTATTGTAGATCTCCTGCATATCAGGACCAATGGAATCATAGTATTCTTTTTCTGCCTTTGCATCCTCATCATGGATATTCTTGTTAAAATTCAGGCTGGCAATGGAAGAGTAGGATTCATACTCACGGCTGGCCTCATCCACTTCTTTCAATACAGAAATCTGTTCATTGACCGATTCAGCACTATTGAACCTTTCCAACCATTGGTTCATTTCTTCCTTCTTTGATTCAACTGATACTCTTTTATAAGGATACTCACTGTATTTCATTCTTTTTCTCCAATATTATCATTTTTTACTACAGGACACGCTACCCAGTGTTCACTTGCGTGAGTTTCAAAAACGGGAACTTCATCGGCACAGGCAGGCTCTACTTTTGGACATCGGGTCCGAAAACTGCATCCTGATGGTTTATTCATAGGTGTAGGTACATCTCCTTTTAATACGATTCGTTCACGATTTTTTTGTTTCGGATCCGGAATTGGTACAGCAGATATTAATGCCTGACTGTAGGGATGTCTCGGATGATGATAAACCTGACTTGCATCGCCAAACTCAACAAGATTACCAAGATACATAACAGCGATTTTATCTGAAATATGCTCCACAACGGACAAATCATGGGCTATAAATAAAAAAGAGACATCAAATTCTTTCTGGATATCCATCATTAAATTAATCACCTGAGCCTGAATAGATACATCCAGTGCTGACACCGGCTCATCACAGATAATGAGATCTGGATTTGTTGCGAGAGCTCTGGCGATGCCCACTCGCTGTCTCTGTCCGCCCGAAAATTCGTGAGGGAAACGTCCTGCCTGATCGCTTCTTAATCCAACTTTTTCAAGGAGCGCTATAACTTTTTCCTTTCTTTTACCCTTGTCAAGCTCAGTATGGATCTTTAACGGTTCTTCCACTGTCTGTTGTACGGTCATCCTAGGATTTAAAGACGCATAAGGATCCTGAAAAATCATTTGTACCCGGGAACGATATTTTCTTACCTGCCTCGGATGAAGCTCCGCAAAATCAATTGTCTCCCCATCAAAGTGATATATAATATTTCCCCCAACCTCCACATCTGGAGCCACATATTTCAGGATATTGATCATTGCTCGGCCAACCGTAGTTTTACCACATCCGGACTCTCCACCCAGGCCAACAATCTCACTCCTACCAATGGAAAAAGATATATCATCCACCGCTCGAACCTCAGCTACCTTACGTGATAACACACCACCATAAACGGGAAACCTCACCGAAAGATTTTTCACATTTACAAGTGTACTTCTACTCATTTGATCCTCCTTCAGCTATAACATGACAACGTACAAAATGATTGGGAGAAAGTTCTACGAGGGGCGGTTCATCAGTATGGCACCGGTCTTCAACCAGATCACAACGGGTACAAAATTTACAGCCCTCTGGAAGATCCAGTATGTTAGGAACCATACCGGATATTGTATCCAATCGTTCGACCTCAGCATATTCATCAGGGTGAGGAATAGAGTTC
>CAZOUJ010000201.1:0-3228 GCA_964582955.1 uncultured bacterium | reverse complement strand
TTTAATTCAATTTTAGGTGGAATATCAATTAACCTGCAAAAACCATTATATATTTCTGGTGCATACGCAAGTAATGAAGGAGATATGGAACAGACAAGTTCTGTCTGGCAGTTGTCTTTTTCCATGCGATTTCTAACGAGGTCAAATTAAATTTTGATCCTAATAGACTGCATATAAAATTCAAATGTAAATAAACTACTCTCACCCTGGGTATTTTGTTTATAAAATTTGTTTTTTTATACATAATTACATTTAAAGTAAACCAACCTCATAAATAGAAAATATGATATTTGCTTATTATATTATCCCATAACCCCGTGGCAAACGATTTACTTATGATTTTGGTAGAAAGATCAAAAAATAATCCGGATTGGAAGGGCATTAATCAATAAGGAAAAGGAACTAGATTATGGCTAAAACTGTATTTCATTCGAGTATTGAAGGTGCGCAGCATGGCGGTGAAACATTAGATGAATTTGTTAATTTTGCGAAAAATGCTGGAGCAGTTGGGGCAGAAACATCAAACTATCACTAGAAGATGAGAATGGTGGCTTTAAGAGTGCAATCGAAATCCGTGAAACATTTGATAAGTATGATATGAAGCTAGATGGTATTTCTTGCCATTGTCCAATATGGGTCCATACAACAGCTTGGACTGAGAGTAAAACTATCCGTCCTTTTTTGCCAAAAAATATCTGGACAAAATCAGCTATTGATATAGAAGCGTGGAATGCAATTTTGTGACATACCTACCGGAGATATGAATATGATGCGTTTCACCGAATTACTAATAGACATCGGTTATCCCGAAAATTATTGTAAGATCATGGGCACAGATACTGCACCTCTGGTAACAGAAGCTGAAAGCGCATATCGGGACTTAGATGCAACAAGTAGAAATGCTATTCAACACACCGCAAATCATCTTATTTTTCCGGTTGCTGAGGGGAGCTTTGAGGATGGAATGGGTGCAGATGATTGATTAATGGTTTTTTTGGTAAAAACTTTTTCTGATTGAAAATTATCCGCTATACCAATATTTATATTAATCATTTCTATTCCTAAGATTAGAGTTATTTTACCATTAATTATGGTCTACATATATACTCATCCCTCGTCTACCGGGGGTTTTTGTTTGTGGGAGGATGGGTCGATTTGAATATGGAATTTAATATTAGAAGGACATTGTTTTAATTAATGCTCATTGTTAGGTCGGATTTTGGATAAGATTATACCCCTACCCCCTTTTCTAATTATCTAGTTGGTCAAAACAGGTAGCTTTACTGGGATGGGTATTTATTTCATGAAAATCTCTTTCAAGGATATTTTATTCTCAAAAGTGCAGGGAATACTTAAAACTGTGATCCCCTGTAAACCCTTATAATCGTTTTTTATTGATTGGATGGATAATCCAATCAGCATTATATAAATCAATAAAAGCCGGTGCTATTTTTTCTGATGCATTTTCTTGAGCTATTTTATAATAAAATCCTATATGGTTTGAATCGGAGCCAAACATCCTACCGTTATTTTGAGTTTTTCCAAACCGTTCTCCAATCGCAACCAATTCAAATTCGGTGACCGTTTCAGTCTGAAAATTATATGTTACTTTTCCTAACAATTTGGTTCTTATGCTGTGATCCAATAGATGGGTTGGTGTCCAATCATTTTCACCCAACAACCATTCGCCTTTTGCAACAGAAAATGATTCTCCAAAAATTTCTAGTTCGAGGGAAGATTCATTTTTGTAAACCACCTCGGTCATCATTTGATTCACCTTAATCTCATCAGGGGCAAAAGGTAAAGTTTGTCCACGAACATTATCGACCAAATGGAAACGAATTAATCGTTCAGAAATAACAGCTGGAACTTTATTGACAGAGCCTTCTATAAGTTCGTTCGTGATCCACCCTTTCATTTCTGCTTTATTAAACCAAACGTGATCCATATTCCACCTGTCACCGCGATTATCATTAGAGGGTGGATCTGATTTTAAATCAATTTTATAACCTGTTAAAACCAAGCCGTTCTCAGGATAGGAATCCTCCCATCGATGAGATGGGGTTACAGTATTAATTGGGTCAATAGGGAGATTTGAAATCGTATCATGATTCCATTTATCCAATCCTTGTTGGACAACAAATAAAACATCATCAGGGTTTAGTGAGTTGATCGAACTCAGTAATTCACCTGCCGGAGAACATATATAAATTCCCTGTCTAGACCCACCTTCCTTTTGATAGTGACCTTTATTTGCCATAGCTTGAAATATTTTTGCATCTTCATCTTGAATACCCTGAAGCCGCCAAACTTCATCTGTTGCAGGGATAAACTCCTTGGCAATTTGAATAAGTCTTGGATCTGACCAAACGAGCCGCCGGCCCGCTGTACCATTATTTCAGGTACACCCTAAAGGGTGCCCATTCATGACCCACAGTAATAATGGTTTTCCCTGTGCCTTGGCTAAGTTTATCCCCTCGGAAAATGTTGTTACCCAAGGTATTTGAGTCCATGCTAATTCCGATGGCAATGGCTGTATATAGCTTTTCCACACATCCCAATTTTCTGAAGTCAATATAAATTGTTTTTTATTAGATTGACATCCTATAAAAATTGTAATTAACAATATTTTTATTAACATATAACGAAACATAACAGGAAAATATAATAGGAACAACGATAGAAGGAAATCCCTTCTTATCTTTAAACATCCAGAAATTGCCAAGTATAATTAGTAAAAAGGTTTTACTAAGGACACAAAGAATTAATCAAGCCCCACATTCGTGGTGTTTTTTGTTTATAGACATTTTAGTACTAATTGAGTGTAATATTAGTTTTATGAAGCTGTTATTATCCTTATTGATATTTTCCATGCTTTATTCCCAAGACCTAATCGGTACCTGGATTCTAAAAGCACATTATAATAATTACAGACTCTTTACTCGCCATTCACAAGGATAAAAAATCGGTCCTTCACATATCCACTGGTTATTAGAATATGCTTTGGCTCGAGGTGGAGAAAATATAATGCAAAAAATTAAGACGCTTATCTAACGGACTGGCCTTTGAGTAAAAGATCAAGAAATCCAAATTATTCAATGTTATAAATATATTCCCTGATAATTTCAATCCCTTCATTATGATTGATTGAACGGCCAATTTGAGGCATGACGTCAGGAGCTTCAGTCTGTGTCATTCTGTACAGTAAGATGGATTCATCAGGGTTCC
>CAZOUJ010000200.1:0-3259 GCA_964582955.1 uncultured bacterium | reverse complement strand
TGGGGCCCCTGGAATTTATATGTGGTAGGTTTTTTAAATCCCGAGGATCCCGATTCAAGCTTGTACGGAATTGCATATGCAGATGGTGGCTTTGGTCTGCTTTATCCAGGAGTATGGAAATTCCAATTGGACGCGGATTTACCTGAGTTCGTGGGTGATATTGACTATACTATTACTGGAAATAATTTATACATGGCAGCAAATATGTCAGATATTTTTAATGATCCAGATTTTGGAGAATGGCCCAATGAGTTTGAGGCTGTGGTTTTAACGGGGCTCACGGTATCGGCAAGCTTTGATGAATTGATCTTCGGGGACCAGACCGATCCAGCTTTCATGAATCCGGATTTTCAATCTTATGAAATTGGTATGAATACACCACCATTACTCTCCGAATTAACCTATGAGATTGTTGGTGATACATCAGGATTATCTCTAGTACAGCTTCAAACTGTATACACCGATGAGGATAATCATTTTCCAATTAATCCTGAATATACAGTGTACCAGGGATCAGATATGATTCTTATAGGAGATATGATCTCCTATGATCATTCATATAATGATGGATCAATTTTTGAAATTACTCTTCCTTTAGACCCAGGAAGTTATGAAGTAGTTACTATTTTTAATGATGGAATGAATTCAGTAGAGAATTCTACTACTATTGATATTGGAGGCGAAAATTTTGAATATGATGTTACCATAATTTCTGGATGGAATTTGGTAGGACTTTCTGTTAATATAGAGTGGTCAGACCAATTATCTGTATTTCCCACAAGTATTGAAGAAACCTTATACGGTTATTCGGATAGTTATTTTTTGACAGGTGCATTGGTTCCCGGTTCAGGGTACTGGTTGCGATTTGATGAAGGTGATTCGGTTACTGTATCAGGAAATTTCATAAATGAACTGATCCTTTCGTTGACAGAAGGATGGAATCTTATTGCCGGTTCCTCTGGAGATGTGTCAATAAGTTTGGCATATGATCCAGATTCATTAATCGTTCCCAATACCATGTTCGGTTACAACACAACTGGATACACAGAAACGGATGTTCTTTCGCCCGGCTATGGATACTGGATACGCTCCTTCGGTGAAGGTGAAGTTTCCTTGTCCTCTGAATGGAATGGTAATTATTCTGCGCCTCCTATTTTAGATAAGAAACAAACGAACATGAATTCTATTTCAATAAATGGGAAAAAGCTCTATTTTGGTTCCTCTTCCATACATCTAAAAGAAAGATTGAGTTATAGTCTTCCTCCTAAACCTCCTGGATTAGCCAAAGATATTCGATTTTCTAATAATTCGAGACTTTGTTTAAGAGGTGATTGTATAGTTGAAGTGGTGAACAATGATGAACCACTCTATTTTGAGTGTAATATTTTAGATGGTGATATGTGGGAAATTGTTGATGAAAATGAAAATGCATTTAATTGTTCAGATGTTCAGTTGTTAGAGTTTCCTAGTGATGTGGAAAGATTATTTTTGAGGAAAAGTATTGACCTTGCACCTGATTCATTTTCCATATCTCCCGCTTATCCCAATCCATTCAACCCTGTGACGAATATTGAAATTAATATATCTGAATTGTCCAGTGTGAATGTGTCTATTTATAATGTTCAGGGCCAATTGATTGAAACACTGATTAATAAAAGTCTTCAAGCTGGAAACCATCATATTGTTTGGAATGGGGAATCATTTCCGTCAGGAGTGTATTTTCTTGCTATGAACTCATCTGATATTTCTCAGGTCGAAAAATTGATGTTAGTCAAATAAATGAATATTCATGAAAATACAGTTACTCTTACGCAAGAGGATAAAAAAAAATATATTGATCAAATTCATAAGTTTGATTTATCCAGAAAAGCCGTGTTAATGAGATCAGTACCGGAAAAACTCAACATCCTTCTTCAAAAGCAAACTCTTAATTCAATCCAGGTTCAATTAATAAATGACCTTGTCCAACTATATAAACTATTGGAAGACAACCCAAACATGGATGATAGTATCCAAAAGAAGATATTATTTGCTTTAGATTATTTTTCCAATGTTGATGACGATATACCGGACTCAATACCGGTGTTCGGGTTGTTAGATGATTTAGCAGTGATTAAATGGATCGTGAACGATCTGCAAGGTACACTTCAGAAAAGAGTGCAATCCTGATGCTTTACAAATTAGTTAATTAAGAAAAATCATCCTCGGAAAATTGCCACTGACAGGGTCCACACCACCAAGGCTTTCCATAATAAGCTTTACGATTTTCATTTAACTGCAGAGGCGTTTCACAGCGGGGGCAGTCTCTGACAGTACCACCCTCGGGCCACACATAGTCTGGTTAAAATTTTATTGGATTATCCAAATTCTGATGATCATCCATAAATAAATTTAGAGAGAAAATCCAATAAAAGAACAACTGATATTCATTTAAATTCCATCCCGTATGAGAATCTCTTTTCAACACTTTTCTGCTTGGCGTACGTTGGTTATTTGTATTTTTTCTATTACCTGCTCCTGCGTTTATTATAATACATTCTATAATGCGAAAAAATATTTTAAAAGTGCGGAAAATATCAGGCTTGAAAATGAAGACAAATCACTCCCAGTAAATGCACAAACTGCCTATACCAAAGTTATCGAAAAGTGTGATCTTGTTTTGGAAAAATATCCCGAAAGCGATTATGTAAATGCCGCTTTATTATTGTCCAGTCAGGCCCACTACCATAAGGAGGAATATGGTTCTGCTGAGATAAAACTGAAACAATTACAAAAATCAGGAGATCCTGACTTAGTTCAGCAGGCAAAATTTTGGATTGCGCTTATCAAATGGAAAAAAGGGAAAATACAGCCTGGTATTGATCAATTGAATAGCCTATTAAAGGAAGAACTTTACTCCATCACGTCAACGGTCATTCATTTGTATTTGGCGGATATTTACATTGAATTAAAAGATGTAGAGGCAGCCTTAGTTCATTTGGAAACAGCGGCAGAAAAAACAGTTGAGCGAAAGGAAAAAGGACGTATTTATCAACGTTTGTCTGAATTAGCGTTCAAGAGAAAAGAGTATGACAGAGCGTTAAAAGCCTATGAGCAGGTTATAAAAAATTCTCTTGTAAAAAATCTAAAAGAGGATGCTCATTTACAAACGGCCAAAATATATAGATTGACAGGTGATTATGAAACAGCTATTAAAAAGATAAAGAGTCTTCTGATTGATGAGGAGTTTAAGGATCTTTTTGGTGCCTTGGAATTGGAA
>CAZOUJ010000199.1:0-3279 GCA_964582955.1 uncultured bacterium | reverse complement strand
ACTTCATCCAAGTGATGCTATTAAAAATATCAAAATTATACGTCAAAAAGGCCAGATGATACATGTTCACACAGATAATCAAGAAGAACCCCGCACTGCCTATTTCCCCATGCAGGGAGACCTATATGGAAATCTGACCATCAGTAAAGGTGTGGAGGTTTATGTAAAACAAAATCTTCTTCGACAGGAACCTGAATTTTGGTCCTATTTTCCTCTCCTTCCAAAAGATGGTTACTTGAGAATTGGTAGATTCATTCCAACTTATGGATTGCGATTGGATGACCATACAGCATTCACTCGGGGAGGAAACCTGAGGATTTCACATGGTCTTCAAAAAGAAGGGATGGTGTTTTCACCTTATGCAGAGACTCCTGGTATAATAGAAGCAGGAATGTATATTTCTGATATATTCATAACATTAAGTACAGCAAACAAATTTGCTACGGGGAACGAAAGTGGGTACGGATTCTCTGAATCTCTGAAGGACAAGAACTTAACTTTCCGGGGAGAGTATACAAGTAGCATTGGTTCTGCAACTGTTCTTTTGGGTTCCTCTTTTATGCAAGAGGGTGATTTTCAGCTGAAGGGGTTGTTTGGAGGAGCATCTATCCTTGGACTAACTTGGATCGGAGAGGTTGATATTGCAGAAAATTGGGTTGGTGATAAAAGTTCTTTAGCGAGTTTCAGCGAATTTTCTTATTCAGTAAAGCAGGGATTGCACTTTGTTGCACGGTATGATCTTTTCGATGAGGATATTAAAATAAAAAACAATGCAATTTCCCGATGGGCAGTGGGAACTGATATTTTTCCGTTAAGCTTTTTTGAAATTAAACTGCAAGGCAGGTTTACAACACTAAGCGGGGCTAACGACAACCCAAATCCTGAATATATCATTCAGTTTCACACTTGGTTTTAGATGGAGAAAATATGAAATTATTAACATTATTCGTCACTATAACTGTTATATCTTTAGCGCAAGAGTTTGAGAATGTGCAGGTGCTCCCATTCGAATCGAAAAAAGAAATGATGAAATATATGAAAAAAACCGTGTCCAAGTCATTGGGAGTAAAATGCAAATATTGTCACAACCTAAAAGACTATGCAGATGACAGGAATCCCCACAAATTGGTTGCTAGGGAAATGATGCGAATGGTGGAGGCTATGAATACCCATTTGGATTCAGCTTTTGCAATTGGTCTTAAGGCAGAGAAGAAACAAATGCCCGAATCTCAAAAAGTAGAATGCTGGATGTGTCATAAATCCACCACAGAAGTCGAGTTTATAAAACCAAACTAGATTCTTAAATTAATAATGGGAATCTGGGCTCGTATCAAAAGGATTCGTTTTGAGTTTAAGATACCCTTCATCCACACCATCGGCCTGGTTCTCTATTTTGGTTCTTATGTCATCTATTTGGTTCAGCCTGAATTCAAAACTCTCTCTCAACAGCACTGGGAAAAATCACATATAGTAGTAGATTTTTACCATTTGATTATTTGGAGGTAAAGGGTAAAAAAGACGTGACTGAAGTGTTTTCGATAACACTTGAGCAGTTTAATGACTAAATAACAAATAAAGTAGAATATTTCTATAAAGCAACTCACTTTTGAGTTAATAAATTCTATCCTGATATTATTTTTATAAAAATAAATTTAAAATATTTTTTTCTTAATAATTAAGTTAATAGTGAGTCAATAAATTTTTGAATTAATGAAGAATTATTATTCAATATGGATTTTTTTCTTAGCAGTCTTTATATCACCTATAAAGAGTTCCGAAAACTATCGCATTGATCATTTAGAACCCCCATTCTGGTGGACTGGGATGGCGGATAATAAACTTCAGCTGATGGTTCATGGCAAGAATATTTCGGACCTAGAACCAGAATTTTTTCACCCTGGAATACAGATTGATCAAGTGCATAGGTTAAGTAACCCTAATTACTTATTCATTGATCTTTTTTTATCAGAAGAAACAAATCCCGGCAATTTTGAGATCATCTTTAATAAGGAAGGACAGCCTAAGACAAAATATATTTATTCACTTCTAAAAAGAGAGCAGGATTCAGCTGTCCGGAAAGGGTTTTCACAAGAGGATGTAATTTATTTAATTACACCTGATCGCTATGCAAATGGAGATTTGAATAACGATTCAGTTCCAAATTTAAAAGAGAAACTAAACCGAAATAATAAGGATGGCAGGCATGGCGGGGATCTCCAGGGAATTATTGATCATCTTGATTATATTGAAAAAATGGGATTCACACAGATTTGGTTAAACCCAGTTTTAGAGAATGATCAACACAGTTATTCCTATCATGGATATTCAACCACAGATTATTATAATATCGATGAAAGATTTGGTTCAAATGAGCTTTATAAAGAATTGTCTGAGACCTCACAGAATAAAGGTATTGGAATCATAATGGATCTTATATTGAACCACATCGGTTCAGAGCATTGGTGGATGTATGATCTTCCAATATCTGACTGGATTAATTATGAAGGGAAATTTGTGCAAAGCAGTCATATTCATGAGTCTGTTTATGATCCATACATTCCCCAATCAGAAAAAGAACTTTTAACAAATGGTTGGTTTGTTGAAACAATGCCTGATCTAAACCAGTCCAATCCATTCCTTGAAAATTACCTGATTCAGGTATCAATATGGTGGGTCGAGTATGCTGGACTATCAGGCTTTAGAATAGATACATATCCTTATGTGGACAAACAGTTTTTAACTGTCTGGAGCAAAAGAATAGCAAAAGAATACCCAAACTTTAATTTTTGCGGTGAGGCCTGGATTAATAACCCTACAATGGTCGCATACTGGCAAAAAGGAAGCAAACCTTTTGATAAATATGATTCTTATATCCCTAGTATGAAAGACTTTCCGCTCCAAAAAGCACTAGTTCAAGGATTAATGAGTAATGAAAAATGGGATAGCGGTATTGGTGATATATATAGAGTATTAGCAAATGATTTTCAATATGGAGACCCATATAATCTTGTGGTATTTGCAGGTAATCACGATATGCAAAGAATATATTCTCAACTAAACAACAATATGGATCTTTTTAAAATGGCAATGTCTTTTATTTTAACTACAAGAGGTATTCCGCAAATATACTACGGCACTGAAATAGCAATGACCAGTACTGGAGATCATGGTGAACTAAGAAAAGACTTCCCCGGAGGATGGCCGGGGGATAAAATGGATGCCTTTAATGGAATTAGGTTGAGTAGTGAACAAAGGGAAGCTCAAAATTTTATGAGGGAC
>CAZOUJ010000198.1:1477-3287 GCA_964582955.1 uncultured bacterium | reverse complement strand
TCTTTACCATATTGATTGTTATCGTTTAAATACACCAGAAGAGTTTTTAAATATTGATGGTGAACATTATTTAAATCCGCCCAAAGGCATTACAATCATTGAGTGGCCTGAACGAATTGAACTTTACTGGTCAAATGATTGGACTTATATCTATTTCCATCATATTTCTGACAAGCCCAATTTTAGATTAATCAAAATTTCAGGTAAGTTTTAATGAATATTCTTGCCATTGATACATCAACAGATTGGTGTGGAATTGCACTCGTCCAAAATGGAGAATGCATATATAAAATAGAAGAACAAATTCCCCGAAAACATGCAGAAAAACTTCCTCGTTTTTATGAATTGCTAAAGGATCAAACTAATCTTGATAAGATCAATTTAAATGCTTTAGCCGTATCAATTGGACCAGGCTCATTTACAGGATTACGTGTTGGTTTGGGCTTTACAAAAGGTTTAGCCTTTGCAAAAGAATTACCGATTATACCTGTTCCAACTTTACAAATCATAGCAGCAAACAGTGGGTTAATAATAGATAAATTTACAGTAATGATGTATTCACATCGAGATATTATATATTATCAGAGGTTCACATATTCAAATAATCAATATAAACCAATCAATGAGGAAAAAGTGGGTAGTTGGAATTCAATTGAACATACCGAATCAGCTGTTCATAGTGGATGTGAAAAATTAGTGGTGAATCAAACATTTCCATCTGTTCACCCCTCTGCTGAAATGGCCGGATTATTAGCTGAAAAAAACTTTAATGAATGGGTTTTGGAAAATCCCTACACCCTAGAACCAAATTATATTTCTCCGTTTGAATTAGGTCCAATAAAGTGAAAATCCGAAGCGCAACGTTGAAAGATTTGGTTTCAATACAAAAAATGGAAGGACGGATATTTAAAAATCCATGGTCAAATAAATCCATTCGAAATGAATTAAAAAGAGATGAAAATTCTTTAAATCTAGTAGCGGAAATGGATCAAAAAATTATAGGATATTTTTTTGCTCACTTATTAGATAATGAAGTGCATATTTTAAATATTGCCATTGATCTTACTTATCAGCATCAAGGATATGGGAAGCAATTTTTTAATAAAATATTAGATAATTATCTTCAATATGCTGATGTGTATTTGGAAGTGAAACGATCTAATTTCCCTGCTATAAATTTGTATTTGAATTTCGGTTTTGAAGAAATTGATATTCGTGAAGCATATTATGCAAATGGTGAGGATGCGGTTATCATGGTAAAAAGGGAAAAAACTCATGGCTTGGTTTCGTCGGAAAGATAAAAATATTGCAGAACTGGGGAAAAAAAATATTCCCAGTGGACTGTGGACAAAATGTCCTACCTGTACGGAAATTCAATACAAGCCGGAACTAGATAAAAATCATTCCGTATGCCGACATTGTGGTCACCATTTTCGTGTGTCTCCTGCTGTCTACCTAGAGCTCCTTATGGATCAAGGAAGTTTTGAAGAATTATTTGCAACTGTAAAATCTGCTGATCCGCTCAAATTTAAATCAGGGAAAAAATATACGGATCAGTTAGAAACTGCTATGTCCAAAACTAGTCAAAATGATGCCATTAACTGCTATTCCGGAAAAATTAATGGTAAACACATTATTCTTGGTATTATGAATTTCGAGTTTATTGCTGGCAGTATGGGGTCAGTGGTGGGCGAATTGGTATCTCGTTCAATAGATCTATCTCGGGAGGAAAAATTACCGTTTGTCCTCGTTTGTGCTTCAGGAGGGGCGAGGATGCAGGAATCTGCTTTATCTCTTATGCAGTTGGCAA
>CAZOUJ010000198.1:0-1467 GCA_964582955.1 uncultured bacterium | reverse complement strand
ACGCTTCCAGGAAGAAGGCGGATTATTTATTCCAATTCTAACTGACCCAACTACAGGCGGAGTCACAGCCAGTTTTGGTATGCTGGGCGATGTTATTCTTGCTGAGCCAGGGGCACTTATTGGTTTTGCCGGTCCGCGCGTGATTAAACAAACGATTGGAGAAGATTTACCAGAAGGGTTCCAACGTGCAGAATTTCTGCAGGAGAAGGGGTTTGTTGATCACATTGTTTCCCGAGAAAATATGAAAGAAATACTTTCAAATTTAATTGGATTACTTGTTTCATGAAGCGGACCTCGATTTTAATTGCCAATGATGATGGCATTTTTTCAGATGGAATTTATGCATTATGGGAAGCAATGGCTGAGATTGGGGAAACAACGGTTGTTGCTCCTAATACAGAAAAGAGTGCCGTGGGCCATGCTATTACACTTTCTGATCCGATTCGTATTGAAAAAGTCAAAAGATCGGGTGGATTCAGTGGCTATGCTGTGAATGGTACACCAGCAGATTCGGTCAAGATTGCAATAAAAGCAATTATGGATAAAAAACCAGATATTATTATTTCGGGAATAAATGCTGGCGCAAATGTTGGCCAGAACCTACTTTATTCGGGAACAATTTCCGCTGCAACGGAAGGTACTTTTTTGGGAATACCTTCAATTGCTATCAGTTTAGATTCACTTAAAGGCGGAGATTGGTCAGGGGCAAAAATGGTTGCTCAAAAAGTGGTCAAATCAGTTTTAGAGCATGAACTGCCTAATGGGACACTACTAAACGTGAATGTTCCGAATATTACAGAAAATACATTTAGAGGATACCAGATAACCCAACAGGGTTCAATTTATTTCAAAGATAGTTTTGAAAAACGAGAAGATCCTCGTGGAAGACTGTATTATTGGATGACGGGAAAAATTATAAATCCTGATACTGATATCCAAAATGATGGGGTCGCTTTAAAGGAAGGGTATGTGAGTATTACGCCTTTGCAACTGCAGATGACAAACATGGATTATTTAACTGAATTAACAAAATGGGAGATTCAGTGAATCATTTGCATGCGGGGGGTGTTGTTATCCTTGATTTTGGTTCTCAGTACACGCAATTGATTGCACGAAGAATTCGTGAACAAAGTGTCTTTTCGGAAATATTACCCTCCAATACGAATATAAAAATAATTATGGAAAGGAAACCCAAAGCGCTGATTCTTTCTGGTGGACCAAGCAGTGTATTTGAAAAAACTGCTCCCCAATATGACATAAACATTTTTGATATAGACATTCCTATTTTAGGCATATGTTATGGCTTTCATCTATTAGCCCATCACTATGGTGGAAAGGTTGAATCGGGAATTCAGGGTGAATATGGATTAGCTAATATTCATCTGGATCAGTCTGATTCAATACTATATGGTATTTCAGATGGGACACAAGTATGGATGAGTCACATGGATAAAGTTCAAGAACTAC
>CAZOUJ010000197.1:0-3322 GCA_964582955.1 uncultured bacterium | reverse complement strand
ATCCATGAACTTGTCCGCTATATTCGTGAGTTATGCCAGTGCGAAGCTCTATAAGCCCTTCTAAAATTTCTTATTACTTTTGGTATAATAATTGTCTAATGTAAATTTAGAATTTTGTAAAGGAACATAAAATGATTGAAGTTATTCCCTTCCACGGCCTATTGTACAATGTCGACATTACCGGCCCTCTCCATGGAGTGACGGCCCCTCCTTATGATGTGATTTCTCCTGATCAGCAGGAAGCCTTATACCAGAAAAATCCGCATAATGTGATTCGATTGATACTTGGAAAGGAATACGAAACAGACTCTGAAAGCGATAATCGCTACACTAGGTCTGCAAAAGTTTTTGAGGATTGGACAAATGAAGGCGTTTTAAAGAGAGACAATAAACCCAGCTTTTATCTTTACAGTCAGGAATATGAATTTGAAGGTGAAAAGTTCTGCCGCGTTGGTTTTTTTGCGCGCGTTAAAGTGGAAGACTTCAGTGAAGGAAATATTTGTCCGCATGAATTCACACTCTCAAAAGCAAAAACCGACCGCACCAAACTTCTCAATACCTGCCATGCCAACTTTAGTCCTATCTTCGGATTGTATTCAGATCCGGAAGGAAATATAGATTCTTTTCTAAATACAGGAATAAAAACAAAACCTTTCTCGGTCATTGAAGATAGCCATGTGACCCATAAACTCTGGCGATTAGACAACCCTGATAAAAACCAAAAAATCAGCGACCTGATTCGTGATAAAAAAATCTATATTGCAGATGGGCACCATCGCTATGAAACAGCGTTGGCTTTCGCTAAAAAAAATAACGGCGCAGTACCGGACAGTTCTCACGTCATGATGTTTTTGACCAATATGGACTCAGGGTCAATGTCAATTTTTCCAATTCACCGTGTAGTAAAAAACCCGACTCCGTTTGACCGGGAAATATTTTTGAAACAAGTGAGCAAATATTTCGATGTCATCCCTTGGACAACCGAGGTAAATGCGGCAGAAATAAAGTCCCGCTTACATAAAATTGGAAAAGATCGCATTACCTTTTGTGCTTATATGGGAAAAGGTAAAACTTATACCTTAATTGCCAATGATCCAAAAAATATTCTGCCTTTACTGGATAAAAATGAGCCTCAGAATCTGCAAGTTCTAGACGTTATGCAATTGCATGCTATTATTTTGCGAGAAATTTTGAAAATTGATACCCGAGAAAAAGCAGGTCAGCAGTTTGTTTCGTATAAAGTGAACTCCCAAGAGGCCATGGGTTTGGTCGATGCAGGAGAATATGACGTTACCTTTTTTATGAATCCCACACAAATTGATGAGGTACGTCGTTTAGCAGGAATGGGAATCCGCCTTCCACAGAAAGCTACATTTTTTTATCCCAAGCTGCTATCGGGTCTTGTTATAAACAAGTTTGAGAAATAGCAGTTTGACTAAAATACGTCCATGAAAGTAATAAACACGGAGTTTGTGACCGGCGCTGTTTCCTCAAAACAATATCCTAAAGAGGCTTTCCCTGAGTTTGCCTTTGTTGGCAGATCGAATGTCGGAAAATCTTCACTGATTCGATCTCTTTTAAATCGAAAAAAGCTTGTTCGCATCAGCTCTACACCTGGTAAAACCAGAGAAATAAATTTTTTCAGAATTAATGAAAAATTGATGTTTGCTGACCTTCCTGGCTATGGATTTGCACGGGTCACCCCGGCTCTTCAAAAAAAATGGAAACAAATGATCGAGGAATATCTTATTAACCGCGAACCTTTGATAGCAATCGTGTTCATTGTCGACATTCGGCGCAAACCCACAGAGCTCGACCTAACTCTAAAAGAATGGCTGGAAGACCTTGGCCGAAATTATATTTTGGTTATAACCAAATCAGACAAATTATCGGGAACGGAGCGGAACAAGCAAACGAAAATAATTAAATCTGCATTTATGGGGGAAAACGCCCTTGTAGCCGTGACTTACTCTAGTAAGAATCATCTGGGAAGAAAGGAACTCTGGAGTCAGCTCCAAAAGTTAGCTTCAGAAAAGGGGGATCAAACTTCTGTGGGGATATAAGCCTAAAAAGTAAATCTGTATTTTTCGAACAAATCCATCGTCACAACATCTTCGCCAGCCTTGGTCACTTCCTGTTCTATCCGCTTCACAGCCATGTTTCGGATAAAAGGAATAGGAATACGCGATACTTTGTCCAACGCATCACCTTCCCATTTCATTGACACCTGAACAGGTTCTTCTTTTTGTTTTTCAATTTGTTCATCCTGTTTCAGATCTTCTTCTGTCACTTCCATGCCCATTGCTTGCTTTGCAGAAGAGGGCATAATGTTTGTAAAAACCTCATCAATGATATCGGGAGTTATCATTTTATCTCCTCTTTCTCTGGCTCGTCCTTCAATTGTTTGCTTGGCCATACCGAGGACAAAGGGAGGCACCTTTTCCATTTTTTCCTTGGCTTCTTTACTCCAAGGAATTCCTGATGTTGGAGTCTCTTCCATATAACTCTTGAATTTTTCTACGATGTCGTCTTTTTTTTCTGTGCGCATTGAGAGAAAATCTTCAATCTCTTCAATTACTTCTACCTTGCGCGGACTTTCTCGCATTTTTTCCTTAGCCACATCAAAAGCATCCATCGTTAACTCTTCAAAACCAAAACCCTTGACCCGCTTGGAAACTAACATCATGGACTCGTTGCGGATTTCTGTTAGAAAATCAGAGGTTACAATTTTAAAACCGCGTTTCACGCAACGCTGCACCATAAGCTTCCGAATACCGGGGCGAACAAATTCCGGAGCATGTTTCACACGTTCCCAAGCTTCCTCAGCCCAAACCACACCATTTTCTTTGGCATAAGGATGGTCGGCATCTGTGACCTTTATTTCTTGCGTTCCCATTTAAAGAACCTCTTCATTTATTATTATCAAAAACACAGATATTTATAAAAATTACTTGAAGCTTGGGCCATTGTCAATTAATTTAAAGCTTTTCCAATGTATGCCACTAAAAAAGGTGTATTGCCAAAAAGAATCTAGCTCATTCTTGGTTTTTCACATAAAATCCAGTTCGGATTTGAACTGAAAGATATTTAAACATGCAACGCTCTCCCATAGTCTATTTTTTGTTTTTCATGTCAGGAATTACGGCTCTGATTTATGAAATCGTATGGACTCGAATGCTCACCCTTGTTTTTGGGCACACCGTTTTTTCAGTCTCTGTAGTACTTGCCGCGTTTATGGCAGGTCTGGGCTTCGGCAGTTATCTCTTTGGCTATACGGTCGACAAGTTATCTGCAAATAGCATAGATTCTTCTTCCACGGCAC
>CAZOUJ010000196.1:0-3335 GCA_964582955.1 uncultured bacterium | reverse complement strand
CCAAGGTTCGAAGGCGTGTGCCGGAAGGCGGGCTTTTAAGACACCTTTGGGCTTATTCCAAATAGTACTATGATCCATAAAATGTTTTCCACAGGTTATCCACACCAACCTGTTTTGTCAATTTAGCTATCATAAAATATTGCTAGCAATGAATGAATTGCAGTATTTTTTACAAACCAGTAGTTAAAAATACTGTTTTATAATCCTTTTATTTAAAGAGCTGTGATCGTTATTTTCGGCGGCTTAATTATGGATCAAAAATGAAACGCACCTATCAGCCCAGCAACCGTAAAAGAAAAAACAAACACGGTTTTCGGGCACGCAAAAAAAGTGTTGGCGGGAGACGTATTTTGAAGTCGCGGCGGCGGCGAGGCAGAAAAGTCCTTTCAGCATAGTATTTAAGGCCTACGGTCAAATAAGATAAATACGTCTTAATGGATAGAAATTCCCTGCTGGCCTTTCTGTTAATAGCGGTAATCATAATATTGATGCCCGAATTTTATAATCTGGTCTACCCCCAGCCCGCTGATAGCGATTCCCTTTTTATCAAAAGCGAAGAGCGGTTTATAGACCCAACAGAAGTAAAAGAAAATAAAATACCCGCCCTTAACACAGTTAAAAAAGATGTGGCGGCAAAGTCCTTTACTGTAAACACAAATTTATATACCGCAGAGATCAGCACCATTAATGGTGGGTCAATAGCGTCTTTAACTCTTCATAATTATGCGCTTAATGACTCTGAAAGCGTCAATCTAATTGACAATAACAATGTAAACAATCTGCTCGTGGGGTTTAGGTCCACTGATGGTGACAATATCTTTTTAACAGAGGGGTGGGTTTCAGATAACGATTTTGACATCAACGTATATGCAAGCCAAGCCACGGTTACCTTCCGTAAAACAATTAATGATAAACAACTTGCTAAGTCTCTTACCTTTTATCCAGATAAACACATTATCGACATTAGCGTAGACGCGTCTTCAATACAGCGCTGGGTTTCCCAAGGTGTTTTAACTTTGAGCTGGAGTGGAGGCCTGCCCCTAACTGAGCCAAACAAGAAAGACGAGCAAATCTATTATCAGGCTATGCTTTATCAGGGTGACGAAACATACGCTCCTAAAGCAAAACCACACACACAGGCAAAACTTGAGCGCATGGACTACCCCACTGACTGGGTCGCCATAAGAACAAAGTATTTTATATCCGCCCTTGTCCCTGAGGATCAATCGCCCGGCTCTGAAGTCCTGGCGGTAGAAGAAAGTGGTAACACAAGGTATGATGTTGGTATTCATTTCAGTGCGGGTCGGCCTTTTCAAACCGCGCTGTATATAGGTCCCTTGGAATATAATCGCATAAAACGTTTAGGGAAAAATCTTGATCAAATAATGAACTTTGGGTGGGCCTTTATAAGGCCAATTTCCAAAGCAGTCCATTGGTTTTTGCTGTTCCTTTATACATACATACCAAATTATGGCTTTGTTCTTTTGGTCTTTTCTGTTTTGGTAAAAATATTGGTCTATCCCCTAACGGCCAAAAGCTATTCTTCTACAAAAAAAATGCAAGCCATCCAACCCTTGCTTAACGAGCTTAAAGAGAAACACAAAAACGATCAACGGAAATTCGCACAAGCTCAAATGGATTTATTTAAAAAGCACGGCGTAAACCCTTTGAGCGGTTGTGTTCCAATTTTACTCCAAATGCCGTTATTATTTGCTCTATTCACTGTTTTTAGATCCTCTATTGAGTTGCGCGGCGCACCATTTATATTGTGGATAGGGGATTTGTCTAGGCCTGACGCTGTTTTCGATTTAGGAATAAACATACCATTATACGGTAACCAGGTTGCCATTCTTCCTATTTTAATGGGAATAACAATGTTCCTCCAAATGAAGTCAATGCCCACATCCCAATCTGGGGCCCAGCAGAAGTATATGATGTATTTTATGAACGGGTTTTTTGTTCTCATTTTTAACCAGTTCCCTTCGGGTTTAGTGCTATATTACACACTTTTTAATATCTTAACAGTGCTTCAACAGAATTACCTAACACCACAAACAACCGCGGAAGGGGTTTTAAGCAAAAGTAGTGGGTAGTGGCGATACAGTTGTCGCCCAATCAACTCCGTATGGTTATGGCGGTATTGGTATAGTTAGAATGACTGGGGTTGATTCTTTAAATATCCTGGGCAAATTAGCTAACCTTTCCAAAAAGGAACTAAAGACATTCAAGCCTCGCTACGCGCATAAAAATATCATATTTGACGAAAACAGTGTGGATTTTGATGAGGCTATTGTAACATTTTATAGGGGTCCTTATTCATACACAGGTGAAGATATGTTGGAAATATCCTGCCATGGTAGTCCATATATTTTAAAATATGTTGTAGATCTTTGCATTAATTATGGTGCAAGCCCGGCAAGCCCGGGCGAGTTTACAAGGAGGGCGTTTATCAACGGAAAGATTGACCTGATACAGGCTGAATCGGTGGCTGGTTTAGTATCTTCTCCATCCCACCAAGGAATCAACCTTGCTGTAAGCGCCTTAAGGGGAAAGCTTAGCGCTAATATTTCTTCCTTGCGCGATGATATCGTTGGGGTTTTGGGTTACTCTGAACACCTTTTAGATGTTTCTGATGAAGACTTAACGGATAAAAATATATCCTATATAATCGAAAGAGTAGAAAAAATAAAGGGAAATTTAGAAATTCTGTTAAAAAACTATGATACATGTCGCATTATGACCTCTGGCGCCCTAGTTGTGTTGGCTGGTCCAGTTTATTCGGGAAAATCAACGTTGTTTAATCGGCTTGTTGGCTCTGACCGCTCTATAGTTAACCCCGTCCCAGGCACAACTAGAAACCTTATTGAAGCACAAATTATAATAGAGGGCGTACCAATAACGCTTGTTGACACCGCCGGGTTAAGGGTGGCGCAGGAAGGCGTTGAAAGAGAAGGTGTCCGCCGCGCGGAGGGCTACATCAAGAAGGCTGACTTTGTCTACCTTGTGCTAGACATTACAGAAGACAATAAACATATGTATATAGTTGATAATAATATACTTAAGGGAACTAAAGGCGCCACCATATTTAACAAAATCGATTTGAAAACGAAAACGGATGTTTCAAAATATAAACAGGATTATAAGAAAGGATTATTTATATCAGCTCTAAATAACGTTGGCGTAAAAACATTGAAAAGCCATATCATAAATTCCCTTGGCCTGAAAAACTATAAAGGAAAATCCTTTGGTATAACCACACCGCGCCAATATAAAGCAATCTTAATATCTAAAACCGCGGTAGGCTCTGTAACAAAAATATTAAGACAGCCACCTGT
>CAZOUJ010000195.1:2217-3337 GCA_964582955.1 uncultured bacterium | reverse complement strand
GCGCCAAGAATCTTTACGACCTCTTATCTTATCATGAGTTTTCTCATCAAAACTGTCTACACTTACCGAAACACGAGACACTTTTGCATCGGCGAGACGCTTTGCCATTTCTTTATCCAGAAAATACCCGTTTGTCGTGAGATAAAAATAGAAACGCTCTGGTTGAATAGCTTCGAGCGCCTGAAAAAGTAATTCCGGTCTAAGCAAAAGTTCCCCACCTTGTAAATCAAATTCAAATATACCTAGTTCATCTGCTTGATCGGCTATACTTCTAACCATATCAAGATCTAATGTATCCTTAACATGATCACCTTTAGGAGAATTAGTGAAACAGTATTCACATCTTAAATTACATGCATTATTAAAATTTAAATCAATTCCCCTCTGTTTTGTGCCTATATGACCGTTGTTTTTTCTGACATAGTTATGGAAATTTTTCAATTTTTCCATTAACCTGGGCTTATCTATTAGACTTGGCATGATTAACCTCTCGTTTCAAATTTAAATAACATAATTGTACAATCAAAGTCTCAAATTATTCCAATCTATTTAAGTATAAAAATTTGATTAAATTTTAACTTCATATTTTTTCAATATTTCAAATACTTTAATATATGAACTAAAATCAATAATATCATCCATCTCCATGCTAATGTCAAAAGCATCTTCTAATTCTGCTATTAAGTTCATATGACCAATTGAGTCCCATTCTGAAATAGATTCAAATTCCAAATCAGGACCTAAGGATTCCTCTTGAATACTAAACGCTTCCACAAAAGCTTTATCATATTTTTCTTTATTCATTATTACCCATTTTATCTTAAACCTTAATTATTTTGCACCTTAATTATCTCAATTTAATAATTCCCAATTTAAAGCTGTCCCTTTTTTCACATCTTTATTTACTTTTTTACCTATAAGAATATCGAAATATTTCGGGGCCAATCCAAGTCCCGGTCGTACGATGCGCAGATTCTTTTTGGTCAATATTTCACCTTTTTTCATGTCTTCAGCAATGTATAGTGATCTACGGTGTCTTTTTGAAGACATTTCGTCTTCAGTAGGACCGTAGAAAACTTCCCCTAGTGACTGCCAAGCTCGTTCGGTTTCAATAACCAGG
>CAZOUJ010000195.1:0-2207 GCA_964582955.1 uncultured bacterium | reverse complement strand
TTCCAAAGAAAAGTCAGAGTCCACACCTCCATCTGCCCGACTTAGGGTGAAGTGTTTTTCAATGACTGTAGCCCCATGGGCCACAGCAGCGACAGCCACACCCACACCCAAAGTGTGGTCTGACAGTCCTACCTCACATTTAAAAAGCTCTCGCATGTGGGGTATAGTGAGAACGTTGCTGTTTTCAGGCGTGGCAGGATAAGTACTGGTACACTTGAGAAGTATAAAGTGATTACAACCTACTTCCCTGATTATACGGACAGTTTCGTCCAGCTCAGCAATATTGGCCATTCCGGCAGAAATGAGCAATGGCTTGCCAGTGGCCGCCACCTTTTTTATGAGAGGCAGGTGAGTGTTTTCAAAAGACGCAATCTTGTAAGCTGGCACGTTCAGTTCTTCCAAGAAGTCTACAGCCGAGTCATCAAAAGGTGTGCTGAAACAGAGCATCCCCAGTTCTCTGACCCGAACCATGATTGGTTCATGCCACTCCCAAGGAGTATAAGCCTCCTGATACAGGCCATAAAGGGACTTCCCTTTCCAAATGCTTTTTTTATCTTTAATAAAAAATTCACCTTCAGTGACATCAAGCGTCAGGGTGTCAGCTGTATAAGTCTGTAGTTTCAATGCATGGACGCCAGATTTAGCTGCAGCTTCCACAATTTCAAGCGCTCTTTCCAACGAATGATTGTGATTACCGGACATTTCGGCGATGACGAAGGGTTTGTGCGCCAAACCTATGCTGATGTCTGCTATATCCATTTTATTAACTACTAGCTAAAATTTTGACATCCTGAACTCTTGATAAAACCGAACCGATTTTTACCTCATTAATATAAATTTCTTCACCAAAAAACTCCTCAATAGACCAAACCACATCCTTAAATCCCAATTGATGACGCATGTATGCTGTCGAAGAAAATCTTGGATTAATTTCAAAAATCATGGGCCCTTTTTTCGTAAGTCTTAACTGTATATTTAAGCTTCCTTCCAGACTCCATTTATCAGCAATAAATTTTACAAGGTCCTCTACATTATCAATTTTTATTACTCTTGCCCAACTCGTCAATCCGCCTACTAGCAAACGTTCCAATTGTACTGAGCCAACATTTCCTCCTTTTGTTCTATATACACAAACGGTTATTTCTTTTTGGAAAGGGTCAAGAAGTTCCTGGAACACAAATGAAGGGAATTTCTTAGCAAAAAACTTCGCCTCTTCAATATTTTGGATTAAAAAAATTAACTTTGAACCTGCACTAAATCGAGGCTTAAATATACATGGGAAATATTCAGGAATATTTTTGTCCGCGTCAATTGTCCAAGGGACATCCACCCCTAAACTAATTAATGAATTTATAGTAGCTAATTTATCAAGACCTGTGGTAACAATATTCCTTCCACAATGTATCATTTTGAAATTTGTTTCTGAATGAATAAGCGTGGATATTTCATTTTCATTTACAGGAATTAGTGCATCTATATTTTTATTAAGTATGATTTCTCGAATGTCATTTATATAATTTTTATTGGTAGTGATAGGAACAATGACAAAATCATCGACAAATAATTTGCCCGCGTGTTTTTCATGAATATCTGTACCAACGATAAATATTTCATCATTATCTTTCAAACACTGTGCAATTGATTGACTTATGTCACCACCAATAGCAGTAACTAATATCCTCTTCACTCTCTCACCAATACTTCATGCAGATATTTCATTGCGGGGTCATATTTCTTACACATATCAATAAGAGGTTTCATATCATAATCATCCTTGTGAAAACTGACAATGTGAGATACTGTATCCCAAATAGCCCATGAAGCTCCTGGTTTCCGGTCCCTTGGTTGTCCAACAGAACCAGGATTAACAATTATTTGGTGATTTTTCCCCCAGAAAGCAGGGTAGTGAGTATGACCGCAAACCAATATGTCAAAATCTGAATCATAATTGAAAAGTTTATCTATTAATTCCTGCTCTGCATCTGGAAAAATATAAAGATCTCGATCCCAAGGACTCCCATGACATAATATTATTTTGTAATTCTCTATTTGAATTTTGCAATTGCTTGGCATTTCATATAAAAACTCAGCACTTTCATTAGTTAACTCGTTAGCAGCTATGGCAATACCAGATCCATATTTCGCTTGGATATTTGTTCTATTTGTTTCTGATATCCAATCCTTAAGCATCTCCTCGTGATTGCCAC
>CAZOUJ010000194.1:0-3370 GCA_964582955.1 uncultured bacterium | reverse complement strand
ATTTCTCCCAAGCTTCCAAAATCTTTCGGTTTAACGGATTTTTTGTCAAGAATGAATCTTTATCATTTTCATTGTTCATTTCATTAGCAATCTCAACTATTTCATCATATGCTTTTTTTAAATGATACTCAGACTCTTCAGTAATTTTTTTCTTTCTGTAGACCAGGTATAAATTGTAACTGACAATAGGTATATCCTGTTTTTCAATTTTATTTTGTTTTAATATTTTATTCAAAATATATAAATCAACTTCATATTCACGATTTCCTGATTCCATTTCTGCTAATATCAACCATGATAATGACCAAACCTCCTTAGAAGGATCTTTTAATTCTCTCCATATGGTTACGGCCTTCCTGAAATATCCTTCAGATTTAGATGAGTTACCCTTGTAAAAATAAGTTTCACCTAAATTATGACTCATGTAACTTAATCCTGCACGGTCACTGTAGTCTTCATAGATACGTTTTGACTCATTAAAATGACGTTTAGCCTTGTCATACTGTCCCACATTAAGTGAAACTATTCCTAAATAACTCAATACCTCTGCGATATTTCTTTTTTCACCTAGTGACCTCCTTAGCTTGAGTGACTGAGAAAGATATTTCTCTGCCTGAGCATAATCACACTGATTTTCATAAATACTGCCCAGCCGGAAAGCTGCCCAGGCAATGCTATTTTTATCACTCCCTTTGCTAAGCAGCGATAATAATTCATTCAGATAAGAAATTGCCCGTGTAAAATCCTTTTTGGTCCAATAAATATCACTCATGTAGTGAAGCGCACTTGATATAGAAAGGGTGTCTTCAATTTGTTTTGAATATTTCTGAGACTTCTCGAATTGAATTAGGGCACTGTAATAATTCTCAGAATTATAGTAAATATTCCCTAAAAAAAGTAACTCGGATATCGTGCTCAATGAGTCCCTCAATTCGTGTGATATCTTTATTGATTCTTCTAAATAATGCGCAGCGGAATCCGGTTCTTCTCTTTTAAAGTAAATTAATGCCATCTGATTCATAATGTGAGGACTGTTTTTGCTATACCTTAATTTTTCCGTAAGGTCCAACGCATTTTGGTAACATTCCAACGCATTGGAAAGGTCATCCATTTCCAAAAATATATCTCCCAAGGAAACTGAATATTTCCGAACCATTTGCTTATTTCCCTTTTCTCCTGCCTTGGTCATTGCCTCTGTGTACAGCTCACGCGCTTTTGGTAAATCCCCTTTCTCCCTGTTCACCTCAGCCAACAAAGATTTTGCATGGAGAAAATTATCATCTAAATGTATGGATTCCTCCAGCAGAGATATTCCATGATTTATCTGGTCAACATATAATGCTTTGCCAAGGGCATACTTTCCTTTAAGATATAATTCATATGCAGCAGGATTTACAGGCTTCCGGGGTTCAATAAAATCAATATCATTGACGTTCAAAGAAATCATTATTTTACGGGATAGCATTCCTACAATATTAGGAATTTGTTTTAGGGGAACGGTCAGTTTTTTTGAATATTCACTCTTCCCACTTTTAACATTGATTAAAGAATAATGTATGTTAGCTCTATTCTCCACCTGGTCAAACTCTGAAACAAATACATAGTTCATACCATATTGATCAGCAATTTCTTTTGGAGATTTATCGGATGAGAATGCTTTTGTTATATCATCAAAAGGTACAGTTCTAATACTCTGAGAGTGATCTAACATTTTTGTGATATCCTCAGTGATCCCCCAGACCAAGAAATCATCATTGGAGCTCCCCCTGTTTTCCATCATCCATACAGCGATAGTCGGTTCAAGTTTTTCCTTGGGCAAAAGAAAAAACAGCCCGGCAAAGACTAAAATGACAAGCGGGACTAAAAATTCCAGCTTAAGGTTCCCTATCCTCAAGCTTTGAAATATGTCCTCCTTTTGGTTTTGGCTTTCACTGATTGTGTCACGCACAAAGATATCTAAATCATTTCCCGTTTCCTCAGATTTAATCTCTCCCACCTTGTTCCATTTATGATGGGAATCCTGGATCTTATGGAGGTTTAAGGTTTCAGACACAACAAACTCATTGGGACCGGCAAATGAGATTAGTTTTTCATTTTCCCTTTGGGCAGATAGAACATCATCACCACGATGGATTGCCACCTCACCTCAAAATCATTGGTCTCCTTAATTCTTTCCAAAAAGGACAGGGAAAAATCCAGAGCATCTATTTCATTGTTAAACTGTACAAAAAATCCTATTTCCCTCTGTTCGATGTAACTTATTTCCCATGTTTCAGTAAAGGGCATGAGAATCTTACCCAGTTGTCGTATAAACGAAGATGAATTATCTTCTGAGTGGGAGTCACCATTTTCTGATCCCGTTAACTGAATATAGGCAAAAATATGGGATTTCTTATTGGATGTTTCACTATGGAACATATTTTAAATTACCTTGACCAGTCTTTATGGTAAACAAAAATATAAGTGATTTATAAACAAAAAAGGGAGCGAATATCGCTCCCTTTTAATTTCCATGCAGAGTGTAGGTTATCCCCGTCCAAATTTTTTATGACCAAAGAAATGGCGGTGTGCCCGAATCGCAAGGGCACGGTGAATTCTCAGTATGAGGTGTTGTTGTTCAGTGAAAATCGCATCCTTGGCCTCACGGGTAAGCTCCAGCATTTCAATAAAAGAAACCCTGAACTCTTCCTCCGTTACCTGATCACTGAGGTACGCAGCACTCAATTCTTCCTGGGATACTTCAAACTGTAGCTTGAGCTCTTCCAGGGCTGTGAGCTGTTCCTCTGTCAGTCCCAAGGCCTCTTCCATAGCCTCTCTGATCCGTTCCATGATCTCAGAGTCGGGCCCTTTCCGTGGGTGGCGGGGTCTTTCATTTTCCATGATGAACTCTAACTGCTCTTTCTGCTCTTCAGTAAGTAAACCATCCAGCTGAACCCTGAACAAAGATCGGAGCGCTTTGATCTCTATCATTACAACATCCAACTCCATATCTCCTGAATCAAAATTTGATTTCAGTATATCTACCTGTTCGTTACGGTATTCAAGATAGCTCTCAAATATTTCAAGCTGTTCTTCTGTCAACAGGGATCGTACCATATCAATAAAGAATTCATCCTTGGGTCCGGAGCGTTCATGCTCTTCCGGTTTCAAGCCATATGACATATCATGGAAACCGGTTCCCTCTGGAGGAGTAAGCAGTCGCTCTAACTGTTCCTCTGTAAGTGTTTCAGAGAGGTGAACCGCCAGATCCCACAAGCTTGCAGGGTGTGGATGAAATCTCTCTCCTCTTTTAATGTGGGAGTAGAGCTCGTTCTCTTGGTCACCGTTCAGCCCCAGCTCACTGGTCAACTCTTTTGCAAGGGCCTCTGTG
>CAZOUJ010000193.1:0-3374 GCA_964582955.1 uncultured bacterium | reverse complement strand
ATTATCCCCAGTTTGCCATAAAACCTGGATCTTGTTCTTTTGTAAATTTTTAATCGAATCTTCCATTAGATGATTTAGGAAAAGAGATCCTTGACTGCCGCCAAATACAAAAAGTGTATTTTTATTTGGGTCTAAATGAAATTTTCTTCCTCCTTTATCCTTGTCACCATACATTATATCGTTACGAATTGGATTTCCGGTGAGAAAGCACTCAGCATTAAGGTAACGATGGGCTTCATTAAATGCTGTACACACAAGTTTTGATTTGGAAGCATACATACGAGTCGTGAGTCCGGGATAAGAATTTTGTTCCTGTAAAACGACAGGCAAATTATTTTTTAAGGCTATTTTTACTGGTATAGCGCTTGCATATCCTCCGGTTCCAACAACAATTTGAGGCATAAACTCACTGAAAACATCGCCTGCGATTGACATAGATTTTAAATAATAATAGGGAAGACTCAGATTTTTCATTATAGTATGTAAAGCAAAACTTCTTTGCAGTCCTTTCATAGGCAATAAAGTATGAGGGACTCCTTTCACAGGTAGAACTCTTGACTCAATCCCAAATTTTGAACCCATATAATGGATAACGGCATTTTTATAGATGGATAGAATTGTTTCACCAATAGCAATTGCCGGAAAAAGGTGACCCCCGGTGCCTCCCCCTGCAATAAGAATTCTGATTTCATCCATAAATTCTCTTGTTTCGAATATTAGATAATATCACTGATCTTTTTCTCTGACTGATGTTTAACAAAATTCCAGTTCCGATTAATGTAATAACCAAACCAGAACCTCCATAACTCACCATGGGTATTTGTAATCCTGTTACCGGTAGGATACCTGTCACAACTGCAACATTGATAAATGTATAACAGATCAAATTGAAGCCAATTCCTACTGCAAGTAAAACTCCAAATGGATCGGTACATTCTCTGGCTATTTTGATGCACCTTCTGTAAATCAGGATAAATAGAAACAGCAAAAACATTCCACCCAGGAAACCGGTCTCTTCACCTATTATTGCAAAAATAAAGTCCGTATGAGGAGTGGGAAGAAATTGGTTCTTTTGCATGCTCTGTCCTAATCCCAAACCTAATAAACCTCCATTTCCAAGGCTAATGAGTGATTGAGATGCCTGATAATTATTAGCACCCTCATGGTTAAACCATGCTAAGATTCGATCTAATCGATATGATTTTAACATCAAAACGGGGATTGAGATAGTTAAACCAATCGATCCGCATGCTATCAATTGAGATATTTTTGCACCGCCAGTAAACAGTATCACAAATCCAATTAATGCAATTACCATTGCTGTACTGAAATCCGGTTGTAAGACAATTAGGCTACAAATTGTAGCTAATATAAGTATGGGGGGAAGCAAACCATTTGTAAAATTGGTCATTTTACGATGATTTGTATCCAGATACGCAGCCAGATATATGATAACTGATAGTCGGGCAAAGTCAGATGTTTGAAATGTGAATGGTCCTAAATGGATCCACCTTGCGGGAAATGTACTACCAGAAATAATCTTGAAAATCAAGCCGAGTGAAAGCAGCCCAAATGATACACCAATCAAAATGGGTGCCCATTGTTTTAACTTCCTATAGTCTATAAATATAAATGCTGTCATAGCACTCAAAGCAATGAGTAATCGTTTTAAATGAGCGGTCAAATATATTGAGTTTGTTTTACCACCAGTTAGATGGACAGATTGGGCTGAGCTTGCACTATAAAGCATGATTATCCCAAATGCAGAGATAACTAAGATCTGTCCGAGAAGCATATGATCAATATGCCGCTTAATGAGATTTAAATGATTCATTGAATTAAATTTGCTCTAAAACATATTTTTTAAAGCAGTCGCCTCGTTCTTCGTAATTTTTAAATTGATCAAAACTTGCACAGCCGGGAGATAGTAAAATGATATCCCCCGGATGAGCAATTGAATGTCTCAGCGCCACCGCTTGATTAAGACTAATTAAAGTAAACAGTCATACCGAGAATGAGAATAACAGGCTGATTAAAACTGTCCAAAGCGCACTTAACTGCATCAATGTTGGTTGCTTTGGAGTCGTTGATATATTTAACCCCGGTTTCTGTAAGGAAATGTTACATTCTGTGAGAAATTGGATGAAAATTTTTTATTGATTCAGTAATTTGGGACTCTTCAATACCTAATAAGTGAGCTGTGGTTGCTGCGGCAATAATATTCGAATAATTATGTTTTCCTATCAAAGATATTTCATTGAGCGTAATAAAATTTTTGTGGTTCTTTTTAATTATTCTGGTTTCATTTAATCCAAATTGAAACGATTGCTCGGGATTCAAACTAAACGGGATTTTATTAATATGTGAATTTTGAAAAATGTTTTTTATTCTGGTATCATCTTTATTATACACTACATAAGTATTCTCATCTTGTTTTTTTGATAGTCTGATTTTTGCATTCAAATATTCATCAATTGTCCCGTGACGATTTAAATGATCTGAAGTTATATTAAGAAAAATACTCACAAAGGGTGTAAAATGAATGAAAAATTCCGTCTGAAAACTGGATACTTCAAGAATAAAGAACCGTTTTGAGTCTGGGGTGATTAAATCTTCAAGAACTTTTTGTGAAAAAGAAATACCTACATTCCCCGCCAATACTCCGTGAATGCTGTCAGTCTGACAAATGGCTTCCAATAATTTTGATGTGGTTGTTTTTCCATTTGAGCCGGTGACTGCAAGGATTGGTGCATCCGTAAACCAGCTTCCCAATTCCAATTCTCCGATGATAGGGATCTCATTATTTAGGACGTTTTGAATTACATCCGTGTTTTGTCCAATTCCTGGTGATACAACTATTAGATCACTATCCAATATCCTTTTGCTATGGACCCCTGTTTCAAACGGGATATTTATTTTATTTATTTGAATATAATGGTCATGAGTATCTGGCAATTTCCGTATATCACTCAAAAATACTTCCGCACCCAAATGATGCAATAATTTTGCAGCACCTATTCCACTGATGCCCATTCCGAGGACGGTAACTCTTTTATTTTTCAGGGTTTCTGGAATGGATTTATTTATATCCATCAGCGAATCTTAAAAGTCGTAAGAGAAAATAATGCTAAAAGAATGCCTATGATCCAGAACCTAACTACCACTTTTGTTTCAGGCCAGCCAGCCAATTCAAAATGATGATGAATTGGTGCCATGTTAAAAAGTCTTTTACCTTCACCTTTATTTTTTCTGGTCCACCTAAAATATCCAACTTGAAGGAGGACAGAACATGCTTCCCATACAAATACTCCTCCGATAATAATTAATAACAGTTCTTTTTTTAATAACACTGCCAATGTTCCCAGAGCAGCTCC
>CAZOUJ010000192.1:0-3377 GCA_964582955.1 uncultured bacterium | reverse complement strand
AGTACTGCAATTAATATGAGTACTCCTCCCATTGTGGGTGTTCCTTGCTTTTGTATGTGGGTATGTGGTCCGTTGGATCGTATTTTTTCACCAATACGGTGAATTTTGAGCATGTGGATGACCTTCGGACCGAAGAGAAAACTTATCAGTAATGCAAGGATGGCTGCAAGTGCAGATCTGAAAGTGATATATTGGAACAGATTTAGAATGGACCAATATGATTTTAAAGGATAAAGAAAATGATAAAGCATCAGTAAAAAATTCCCTGAATTACCGTTTCCATTGCCATCCCTCTAGATCCCTTAAATAAAATTTTATCTCCTTCTTTGAACGATTCTTTCAAGGATGTAATCAATTCATTTTTTGATGAATAATGTCGATGTATTATGGATGAATTTAATTCCACATCGGTAAATAAGGTCTTTTCTCCCAAAAGATACACAGCGTCCAATTCACTTTGTTTACATTTTTCCCCTATTTTTCGATGGTGTAATTCTGTATCCTGTCCTAATTCAAACATATCACCAAAAATGAAGATCTTTCGTCCATTTCCGCCGAAAGCCATTAAATAGTCAATTGCAGCGATGGTTGATTCCAGATTTGCATTATAGGTATCATCAATAACAGTGATAGAATTAAACTGTTTCACTTGGCACCGTCCTTTCGGATGATTAAAGGTTATAATTCTATTTCTAAAGACATCCCACTCAATGCCTAGAGTGATGGATACGGATGCTGCTGCAATCACATTTTTGAGGAAAGATAGATTCCGGGAATCTGTAGATATTTCCTCTGAATCAATAATTAAAGTTAGGCTTCCGTCATTTTCGGAAATAATATCAGCGGGAAAATCACAAGTTGGTGTTAACCCATAGGATATTTTTTTACCGGAACAGGGGAGAGTGCTGACTTTTTCATCTGCATTATTAACAAATGAAAATCCGTTGTTTAATAAGAGGAATAATTCTCCTTTTTCTTTTGCAATTTCCTCTACAGACCCAAAGCCTTCTAAATGTGCAGGAGCAATATTGGTAATGAGTCCGTGATTCGGTTTAGTTATTTCACATAAATAACGTATATCTCCTTTTTGATTTGCACCTAATTCTAAGATGGATATTTCGTGGGATGAATTCATAGTTAACAATGTTAGCGGAACACCAATGGATGTGTTATAATTCCCTTTGGTGGCATGAACATTCATATTTTCACTCAAAATATGTTTTATTAATTCTTTTGTAGAAGTTTTCCCATTTGTACCCGTGATTCCGAATACAGGAATATTGATACTTTCCCTCCATAATCTGGCAGTTTGACCTATAGTTGTTAAAGGATCATCAACCCTAATTTGTTGAATCGTATTACATTCTTTTTGGACATCAGATACCAAAGCCGCACTGCACCCCTCCAATTCTACATCGTGAATAAAGTTATGTCCATCAGTCCGTTGCCCGGACAAAGCTATATAAAGATCCCCTGGTTTTACATTTCGGCTGTCAATCGTAATTCCCATGATATCTGAATTCACCTTGGTACCGGACACATCAGAAAAACATTCTGCAAATCCCACCGGGTCAGGTAAGGTAATTCTCATGAAATAAATTCCTTCACTGTATCCACATCAGAATAGGGTATTCTCTCACCATTTATTTCCTGAAAATCTTCAGTTCCTTTTCCTAAAACGACCACTGCATCATCAGGTTTCAGAGTTTCAAGTGCATGAGTCAATCCTGTTTTCCGATCCGGATAAATCGTGAAACAATTGGATGAAAACCCAGAAATAATATCAGCAGATATAGTATCAGGATTTTCATTTCTTGGATTATCAGGGGTTATATAACAATGGTTTGAATACTTTTCGGCAATGGTTGCCATGACAGACCGTTTATTTTTATCCCGGTTTCCTCCAGCTCCAAATACGGTTTGGATATATCCTTTTATCAATGACTTTACTGAAGAAAAAACTTTTTCATATGCATCTGGCGTATGAGCATAGTCGATAATAATTGTTCCGCCATTTGGTTTTCTAAAATACTCCATTCTTCCAGGGATATAGGTACAGTTTGTTATACCTTTTTCAATTGACTTAGAGCAAATATTCATACTATGTGCAGTTGCAACAGCCATTAAAATATTTTCCTTATTAAAATTTCCAATTAAGGGGGAGTTAATTGTATATGTTTTGTGGCCCGCAATAATTTTTCCCGTAATCCCATTAAAATTAGTTCGAAATTCAGAAAATTGGATTGTATCTTTTGATTTTGAAGATGTTGATACGACGGGAGCTGGACATATATTTTTTAACTTTTTCCCATATTTACAATCCAGATTAATAATAGCAGTCGCATCGAGAGGAAGTATTTTGAATAATTTAGCTTTTGCTTGAAAATAGTCTTCCATTGTATGATGATAGTCCAAATGATCCTGAGTTAAATTGGTAAACAAAGCATAATTAAAATCCACATCAGCTACACGAAATTGTTCAACAGCGTGGGAAGACACTTCCATAATTAAATGAGTTGTGCCATTAGTGACTAACTGGTTGATTGTTTTATGTAGATTGATAGAATCCAAGGTTGTGAGGTCCTTTTTTTCTTTATATTGATTTGTCTTTAATCCCAATGTTCCTAAAACAGCTGAATCTTTTCCGTCAGCTCTTAAAATGGAGTTTAACAAATAAGCAGTGGATGTCTTACCATTTGTACCTGTTATTCCCGTAATATTTATTTTTTTAGATGGATTATTATAAAATTCTGCTGCAAGCTTCGACAATGCTCTTCGGGGATTTGCTACAGATACGAGAGGAATAGAAACAGAGCCAACATCTCTACCATTTACCAGAACGGATACTGCACCATTTTCAATTGCCTCCTGTATATATTGGTGCCCATCTACAGAATGACCTGGTATAGCAATGAACAAATCTCCCCGAACCACTTCCTTAGAATTAGTACATAATCTACTGATCTTTATATCGTCTGTTACTAAATTTAGTGGATTGATATTTTTTATCAATTCGGTGAGTTGTTTATCCATTCTAATTAAGTCCGATAACGCAGATTGAACCACAGGTCTTTATTAGATTGGGCTTCGGTGATTGCCATTGAACAATTCCAGAACCGTGATGCGTATGAGTAAATCCACTTTCTTTTATTTTTCTTACTGCTTTTAACAGACTCATTTGGCGAACATCAGGTACGATACATTCTTTATTTTCAATCTTTACAGGATGGGTAAGAAGAATAGGATTCTGGATGTCTTCGGAAAATACTGTTTTGTTTGAAGCCCATAAATTATTTTTGTTCAGGGTTTCTTTTGTTTGTTGGTTATGTTGATATGAGTCATCCATATTTATTATTCTTTGGGCGACATTTCGAAAA
>CAZOUJ010000191.1:775-3382 GCA_964582955.1 uncultured bacterium | reverse complement strand
TAGTGTGGTCTCCGGATTAAATGGATTTGGAAATGCTGGATACAAAGAAAAAGTATCCGGAATCAAACTTTCTTTTTTCTTCTAAAACATATGAGATGTTGGTTCAACCGTATACCTGACCTTAGGTCCTTCAGAGTTTAATTTAAACTCCTGTCCTGAATTGATATTTGTTAGTACCCAGTCTTCTTCTCCAACTAAATGATAATCGATCTGTAACTCTTTCTGCGACATGATCTCGATAATGCACTCATCGTTACACAATTTCCAATCCCCTTCAAAACGGACATCAAATGCACCAACCGGCGGTTTTGGTGGTAGGCTGAATTGTAGTATATCTTTATCAGTTAAAGAAATGTCAAAATATAATTTTTGTCCATTAATGCTTATCCAGGATGGGTCATCTATATTTGAATTTGTTTCAGTGGTACGGGCTCCAGCACCTGTTGAAAGGAAAACAGTCCCCGTCTCATAGGCTCTCAGCCAGTATCCATTCCCAGGATTCAACTCATCAGAGCCCTGGTATCCATTGGTACCAAATCCATATAAGGTATTGGGAACCAAAATATCACCGGGGTCAACCACTGCATTTAAAGATATTTCAAAGGAGATCCCACTGATCAAATTCCAACCTTCTATCAGTTCAAGCACTAACTCATCCACTCTTATTCCTGTTATAAGGTGCATATCCGATTCAAGGAATCGAAGCCAGTATCCATTTCCAATTTCCATTTCATCAACCAATTGATACCCTTCATCATATGTGTAAAGTGTGTTCTCAATTGCATCTGGAAAAAGAATGGTATAATCTCCATTCTCAACATCCGCTGGAAGGCCTAGCAGGTTCCAATTTTCATCTAACTCAATGGGAATTGCCACTTCAGTCATATTGATGGTTGGTTGGGTGGTCACAAGAATAGCAGTTTGATCGTCAAGTTCCATCGCTGCAGGAGCATAACTGTTATCAAAAGTATACTGAAGTCCAACAGTACCCATGTGATTTTCAAGCCCTATAGTGCAGTATCCACCATGGCGCGGTGTGTATCCATTGTAATTACCGGATGATGTATTATTGAATGTGTGATACTGCATTTTCATCACTCCATCACCAAACGGTGGAGCAGATTCATTGTAAAGAATTAGCTCAAAAGTATTAACAGAGTTATAATTTTCCGTTCGCATATTAGACCATTCTATAATAAAGTATTCATTGTCAGGATCAGCATAGGTATATACGTTACCATTACCATTGGTGGTCAGGTCATCCCAAAATACAGCTACCATAGGCGATGGACCCCCTGCTCCTGGAACTGAATAATTTCTAAATGATTCAAGCTCGCTTTCTCCAAAAGCAATAAATCCATTGGAACAAACCGTTATCGTCTCGTACACCTCCCCATAATATGTAAATGGAAATGGCAAATCAACTTGCTCAATTGAATTAGAAAAATTTCCGTACCCTGAATCTGATAAATTTAGACTTGTCCCGCTCCCTCCATTGCTTGGGTTGATCTCAATCCAATCATATTCAGGTGCCAAATCATAGTTGCTGTCACCTGAATCGTAAAAATAGTAACCATATTCATCCGGTCCCAGTGGGTCATCTGTAGAAACCTCTCCAACATACACCGGAAAAGAAAACTCTCTGTTAAATCCGTCACCTGTCTGAATCCCCAATGTCATATTATACACAGAACCATTAATCACATTAATGGACGGATGGACAGTGAACAAATCAGATGATACCTGTTCTGCACCGGACTGGACGGGATTCCAATATCCATCCCCATCATAAATATGGATGGCTGATCCATAGAAATTTAAATCTCCCGTGAGTCCTGTACTGGAAATAGATCCTTCATTGGTCAGCGTGATGAGTATTGCAGAGGCTACTCCCGGTTCGAGGGTATTACCGTTCCCCGATAGCATTTCGTATTCTAACACGCGGAGCTTAGTCCCGCTTACCCAAATAGTTACACTGCCTTCACCAAGGTTAGAATTATTCTGATCAAAGAGATATATTTTCAGTTTTAAATCTTCCATTTCCTCTGCGGAAGGTGACAATATAAAAGAAAAACCTGCACCATAAGATGTTTCTCCTGGACCAAGGCTGACCTCATAAAAACTATTCGTCTCAGTCAACGTGACTAATTCTGATTCGGAAGATAATTCTGCGTACACACCGGAAATATCTAATTGACCATAATTACGAATCGGAATTTGAACATGAACGGTTTCACCTGGATTTAATAATCCATCGTTATTTCCAGTTAATTCATTTATCTGAATATCTAAGGAAGGATCATAGTTTGCTATGGTACCTGTAGAGTAGATCAGGATTGTATCTTCATAGGGCTGATAATTGCGTTTAGTCACAGTAATGAACACATCCCCTTCTGAAACAAAAGAATCAATTGGAAGAGTTACATTCCCACCGGCATTGGAATAATCACTCACAAAGATCTCATCATTACCTTTCAAAAGAGTGACCATTGCACCATCCACAGGAATACCATTGTTGAGGATTTTTACATCAATAAAATTAGTTCCTAATGGAATGGAATTATTAACAATGATATCTGGGTGCCGGAGCCAACGCTGAACTTTAAG
>CAZOUJ010000191.1:0-765 GCA_964582955.1 uncultured bacterium | reverse complement strand
AACAATGATCTGGAATGTTTCAGGAGTATCTGTCCATAGATGTGTCGCAGGGTCTCCCATAAGATTATTCCATTGAGTAAATGCACTCACCCAATTTGATGGGTTGGTAGGATAGGTATTGTACATGACAAGTTTTCCATGTGAAACGGACGCACCAACGGTCTCCATACCATGTGAAAAAACTCCATCATAAATTCCCATAGCAACAATATTATTGAACATGGTGTGGGTACTTAATGTAGCGGTGCCAACTGCCGCAATTCCTCCTTTGGGGTTGGAAACAGTTCCAGCTCTTAAAAATGTTTCAGCAATGCTGGTTCCGGCAAAATCTCCTGTTCCACAGGTCAGGAATGTAGCAAATGGAAGTTTATGTCCGTTGTTGGCATTGTTAATATCAGAATTTCCAAACCCACTCATACCTACATATCCACGATAGTTCATGTAAAGAATTCCCTCTTCAAGCTGCTCCCTCATCCAAGTTGAGTATCCTCCTTGCCCATAGTTTGTCTGAACATCCTCCATTCCAAAAGCATCCATTATATTTTCGATATACTCATTTGTTATTATTGTTGAGACTCCCGAGCTTGAAGGGTCACCAACCAACGCAGCTCTTTCATAAAACTCGGAGAGTGTACTCATATAAGTAGCTTTTTCATAGTGTAGAATTTTATTTACAATCGTTGCGATGTGCGAGGAACTACTGACGGAAATTCTTCCCACAAACACTTCTGGAAGGAGATCATTCCCATCTAATTGAGTATAGGG
>CAZOUJ010000190.1:0-3411 GCA_964582955.1 uncultured bacterium | reverse complement strand
GACGCTTATCTTTCTTATAACTGGTTTTCTTAAAACATCCTTGGCAGTATTTGAAAATTCAAATAGTGTAAAACAGCGATTTTTTACTGAAGGTGAGTTTTCATTTAAATATATTTCTGAATTAAAATCAAAACTGAATGTAGTAAGGTCACCATTAGAGAATTTTTACAGTTCAGACAATCATTTAGTTTTTATGTCCGGGTATTTTCATCCTTTTGTAGAAATAAATTTAGAAGGGGTGGAAGAAGAATATTCATTTAAACATATTAAAGGGGGACTTTCCTGGGATAAAAAAAACCAAAAAATGAAATTAAGTTTTGGGAAAAGAGATGATTTCAGAACAGCTGAAGAAATTAAAATTGTAAGCCAAACCAGCGAACTGAGAATTGAACAGTCTAACTATTCAGGATGGAATGGCATCATACATTTAATAACTAGACAAGTGGACTCTGAAGCAGAAAACCCCAATATAGATTACGTGCTGGGTGATATAAGGATACGGTACAACCGACGATCAAGTCCCGTAAAGTGGGAAGGGTTTTTCAGAGTGGAAGAATCTATGACTGAATCAAAAACGGTCGTTTATGATTCTATTGGTACTGGACTAGGAAATTATCGTTATGACTTTGTATATGATTCTTATTTTGAAGATTCAAACGGAGCATTTATTGCCTACACCGTTCCAACCGGGATCCGAAATCCATCAACTCATTTTACCAGCAGTCAAACGTGGAATATCAGATTTCCAAAAAAAAGAAAGCCCGTTTTCCGGTTTGGAAAAGTGCGTATTATTTCACAGATAGATTTTCGGGGAAAAGGGCTGGACTTAAAAAAAATAGTTAATTTTGATATCGATGATTCAGAAACTCAACTTTCAAAATTTTCATTGAAAAGTGAGTATATATACAGGCCTATAGGTTATGAGAGCAACGGTAAACTCTGGTATTTCTATCAGAAAAGTTTGAATGGGATTGACATCAGGGGGTCACGAATTCAAAAGGATAATAATTTGGGTCTTGAGTGGAAAAATCCCCTGAATGAAAATCATCAAATTGTGCATTATTCCACTGTAAAACAAACGGAGGTGTTTTCTCAATATAATACTTCTGATAGCCGTACTATAATTTCAGTCTGGGCTGAGAACGGAGTAAATACCATCATATCAAATGCGCACCACTTAAATATTTTGGCAACCATAGGCAGGGCCAATGGGAAACATGGTGAAACTAATTATACTTCAAATGCGACAGGTATGAAAGCAGGCAGTACCATTTTTTTCGGTAAAAAAAACCGTGGAGAATTTTCTTTGGAGTGGACCCGGGTAACTATTTCGGACCCTTCTATTGGTTTGCCGCCAGAAGCATTTCACGGCTTAGCAGAGGGTGTTTCATTTCGCTGTGGTGGATTTGGAAGATTTGCACTGGGACAAAATATATACATGCAGATTGATGTGAATTTAATCAACAATAAACGATATGATAATCTGGTCAATGTCAATGCGGAAATACGCTCACATTTTTAATCTTATTATAATTATCCTGTTTGTTAGCGTGGTTTTTCCCCAGAATTATCTCGTTAAAACATCCGATGGATTTGAAGCCGGTTTCGATTCAATACCAGAAATTACTCCCTTTCTTGAATCTTTACTTGTTTCAGAACACACATGGGGAGATCATTATAAACTGTCGCACTTTAATAAAAGGAATTCAACTGAACCTATCTATAACCATTTTCATGAAAATTTACGCATTGATTCCATTTTAATTTTTCCTCAGGAAAATATCCGGAATAATGTGCTTGTAAATTTCTTTTTTTCCCTTAAAAAAGCACAGTCCATGAAAGAGATTCATTCATCCCTGAATATGATTACACAGGACTATCATTTTATTGAACCTGAAACAGACGTTTTAATAGGCCGTTACTCTGAGAAGAAATTACTGGCCTATGTTTCTCCTAAATTGAATTTTAAAAACAATTTCAGCGGTTTTTTAGGAGTTGCCAACGAAGGGGAGACAAGAAGTATTAGTGGGGAAATTCAATTTCATTTTGAAAACCTCTGGCACACTGCAGAGATTATTGATGTTCAATTAAAGCGATGGAAGAAATTGTCAGAAATATTATTATTATCCATCCAGAAACCTCTACTGTTTCTTTTTCCTTTTGGGGCAAAACTGGAATACCGCTATGAAGTAAATGAAGGTCTGTATCTGAAAACGCAATCATCTTTAGGTGTGCTGTCCCGGGGACATGGAATTGGAAATTGGGAATTCACTGGATTGAACACAATCGTTGAACCAACTGAAACAGGAATAGAAAAGGGATTACACTTTTTAAAAGAACATTCGTTCAGGGTAACAAATTCAATTGATTTGAGAAAACAAAAATGGCAGCCAAAACAGGGACTATACGCTCACAATATGATTTCTGTAGGGAAACTCTCTGTAATGAATGAATCTCATACAATAGGGGAATTGAAAAGCCTGAATGAATTTGTTCATTTAGTGGCTCCCAATAAAGGAATAAAGAAAAAAATTAAATTCAAGAGTAAGTGGAACAGCAGGGATTCCCTGGAATGGAGTCAAATGATTCGATATGGAGGATTAGATGATCTCCGTGGCTACAGAGAAAATCAATTCTTTGGTAATTGGGTAGTTCTTCCATCCATTGAGTTTTTCAACTATGTCACGGGTGAAACTACAATTTCTATTTTTTCAGAAGGGGCAATCCAGAAAAAGTACCATCCTTATCCATGGAATTATGGAATAAACTTGGAACAAAAATATTTAAACAATCACATCAACATCAGTTTTGCATGGGGACGAGAAGATTCATTTTCGCAGGGAAAAGTGCACATTAAATATGTCAATATATTGTAAGAGCTCGTTCTTAATCAATAATATTGATCTCAACCCAATTGGATTCTGCACTTGCAATATCATGGTCCGCACTCGTGGTTATTCCATTACCCAACCTAAGAGGTTTGATTTTCCAATAATATTTCCCCGGCTCTAAATATTCATCAATACCATTATGTTCCACACACGATGATCCATTTAGGGAATATAAATAACTTACAAATTCACCGTTATTTAAAAAATCCGGGTTTAAAAATAAGCAGCTCCAGATACCCTGCCCGTATTCATTCTCAACTTTGATTGTGTAATAACTTGGTATATGAGCTGGAGATTGGGAATCAATCCATTGAAATTGCAATTGTTGAGAATATACTGAATCTGAAACAGAAATAGCCTGGGGTTTTATTAACAATTCATAGGATATCGTATCAGATGTAGCACTCTTAATCCCATCGAAATTTTCAGCTTTTAAATAATAATAATATTCTACGTAACGGTCGACTTCATTATCATTAAATAAAGTGTCATTCTCAGTGGTCTGAATATTGGATAAATC
>CAZOUJ010000189.1:353-3482 GCA_964582955.1 uncultured bacterium | reverse complement strand
CCCTGTGACTCAAATGTTACATCTTCATGGGTGAACTGTATAACCGTTTTGTCCGGCTCACTGTCCTGAAGTGTGAACTGGGCACATAAAAGATTGAGAAATAATATTCCCGTAATAAATCTAGTGATTTGTTTATTCATTTTTTTCCTGTCAACAATTGGTGATTATCTTGGAATTTAGTTCAATTCGTCCTATCTTTTCATTGAAACGGAAAACTTAATCCATAGTTCATGAAGTCATTAGACAATATTAGACCCTGTAATATTCCCATTTTCTCTGCATTTTTAGACGAAAAACTAAACAATTTAATCTACATTATCCATAAAAAATGAAGTTAGTAAATTTAAAAATATTTTGGTTATCTTTTTGTATTTCTGGATTTATTTATTGTCAAACCATTGACACTGAATATGTTATTATGAATAATGATACAGTTGATATCTTTTCCTATCAAATTCCCTTTAATTATACAGGAATAGATCCCATCCCTTTGCTCGTTACATTTCATCAATGGGGTGGAAATGAAAATTCCTCATACAGCACACAATTTGATGAAGAAGCAAATATCCGTGGATGGTTCTATTTATCACCCTATGGGGGAGCACCAAATAATTATAATCACCAGCGAGCTCAGGAATACGTTGAATGGGCAATCATTTGGATTCAAAATAATTTTTTAATTGATCCAAATAGGATTTATATGGTGGGAGGTTCCATGGGCGGAGCTGCTGGTGCAATATTTTCTAACAATCATCTAGATCCCCGATATCCAATGGTTGCTGCTACTGCATCAGGATCAGGAATTTTAGACTGTGAAAGACGATTTTACGAGATGGACGGGAATAACAGTATGATAGAATGGTTTGGAGGGACACCGGAAGAAGTTCCGTTTGAATACCATCGGAACTCTGCTGTGTATTTTGCCGATTCAACCCAAAGCATGCACTATAACCTGCGGTTTACTCCACTCTATCTGGATTTTGGTGCTTCGGAACCGCATCGATACCATGCTGAAGACTTGTATAACTTACTTTTGGGATATAATGAAAATATATGGATTGAAACCGAACCCAGTGGAGGGCATGGATTCAGTATTATGGATGAACATCATACATGCAACTGGATGGAACAATTTGAATTAACGGATAATCCTCTTGAGATCAATGTGAACCTAGATGAACCCTCAAGGGCTTACTGGGCAGAAACAGTACATATGACTCAAGAAGAACAATTTATTCGATTGAGGTGCTCCAGAAATTTTAACAGTTCATTCTTTGATTTGTACCAACTTACAAATAGTGATTCCCTGATATTTCATCATTCATTTTCATACAATGAAGAAATGTCCCAATTAACAATTGAAAACCATGCCGCATCTGAGATTGGAGCGTTTCATCTGGGATTAGCGGGAGAAGATATAGGTTTAATAGATTACATTTCAGTGCACGGGGAAATGGATGATTTTCTTCCTACACTAAACTACTCCATCCAAGATACGATTATTTGGATAGATGTCCCGAATTGGGAGCTCCAGTATATACATGTTGCAATCTATTTCGGGAACACAACTTCAGTTGAAGTTGAATATAATACAGGTTGGAATTTGATCGGCCTGCCGTACTATGTTGGAGATGAATCCGCAACAACTCTTTTCCCTGAATCAATAGATGGCACACTTTTTTCCTTTGATGGAGCATATGTCCTCTCAGATACCCTGGAACCGGGCACAGGATACTGGCTGAGATTTGAATCTGAAGGAACAACAGAACTGAACGGCATTCCAATAGTGTGGTTGGCATTGGAACTGGATGAAGGGTGGAATCTCATAACCGGAATCTCAAACCCAATTGATGTGGCTTCAATCTTAGACTTTAATGAAATAATCATACCCGGTACAATTTATGGTTATGATGAGTCTTACTTACAGGCTGAGGTCCTGGAACCAGGAAAAGGATACTGGCTCAGAACAACTACAGCAGGATCCATAATAATTTCCAGTTCATTGAACCATAAATCAACAATATTGTTGAATTATAATTTCCCAAACCATATAAACAATTCAAAAATATTGGACTCTACATAAAACTCAGTAACAAAAATCATAACTGCCGAAACTACCAAAAAAGGCGCAAACGGTAGCGCTCTGTTCCGGTCAAATCCAAATAATATTGAGATGATAATCCACACCAGAAGACTCAAAAAACTTGCCAAAAAAAATATAAAAAGAATGTTCAATGGACCCTGCCATGCTCCAAGAACAGCACTCAACTGAAGGTCTCCAAATCCCATAGACTGTCGTTTTGAAATCAGATAAGTAATCCCCAAAACAAGACCAAAAGAAACTGGACCAACGATTGAACCGTAAATTACCTTTTGCCAAGGTAATATCTGGACAACAGCTCCAACTATAACAACAACACCTGCCATCAGGATCAAATTTAGAGGAATAATCATTCGCTTCATGTCAATCCAGCTGATAACCAGAAAAACAGAGAAAAGGATGGTTATAAAAAGTGCGCTGCTGAAAGTAAAATTGGAAAAGGACCAGCCCCAGATAATCCCTGAAAGAAATTCTACAGTAGGATATTGAACAGAAATATTCTTTTGACAAACTCTACATTTTCCACCCTGCAAAAAAAAGGTAATCAGAGGAATATTCCTGTAAAAAGGAATTGATGTTTCACAGTGAGGGCAAAAAGACCGGGGCGATATAATGGATATCTCTTCAGGTATCCGGTAAATCAGAACATTTAGAAAACTTCCCGGTACTGTACCAAAAATAAAAAAGGGGACAAAAACCGCCCAGTCCATTATAGACCAGATTGTAGTGCAGCTCCTAAGTGGAAAACAGGCAGATAAGTAACAATGACCATGATGGCGATGATGACACCTACAGCCAGAATCAAAAGGGGTTCAATCAATGTTGTCATGCGATCCACGAGGGCTGTAACCTGTTTATAATAATAATCAGCTGCTCTATCAAGTAAATTGTCTAGTTCTCCTGTTTCTTCTCCTGTGGATGCCAGTTGAAGCATAATTGGGGGAAATAATTCAGTCCTTCTCAAAGCAGTACTTATATTATAACCTTCGCGAATGTAATTCGAGGCTTCAATTGTTGCTTCTTCATAC
>CAZOUJ010000189.1:0-343 GCA_964582955.1 uncultured bacterium | reverse complement strand
AATTTTGTGGAATCTAGAACGGGCACCCCGGCACCAATCAGAATTCCAAATGTATTGCAAAACTTGTTTAATATTGCCTGATTTATAAGGGAACCAAATATTGGAAATTTCAATTTAATGGAGTCTATAACAAAACCGCCTTTTCTGGTTTTTGAAATAAGCCAAATAATAAAAATCGTAATTAATGAAAAGAAAAAAATAGTTCCGAAATTAGCGCTCATCCACTGACTCATACGAACAAGAGTACGGGTTGCTGCAGGTAGATTAGCACCCAGTTGTGCGTATACTTCAGAAAATTTTGGTATAATCCAGATGCACATGGCTGAAATCATCGCAAACATAA
>CAZOUJ010000188.1:0-3491 GCA_964582955.1 uncultured bacterium | reverse complement strand
CAATTGTCGCCGGGTTATAATAAACAGACGCGGCATCCTGATTCAACGCAACAACTGCTTCTCCCATCCCGAGAGCGTGAGCACTTACACCAATTTTTAAAAAGGTAAAGATGGACGTTCCTGCACGCTGCCCACCAAGAATCGGAAAGAAATTTTGGCTGAATCCGAAAGAACCCATGAATACTCTAATTATAATAATTTTTAATAGGTATATTCTCAAAACAGGAATTGAACTCCCAATTCTGTTGTCCTCAGTTTCCGAATTCTGGATGGGTCGTAATTTGGATTCGGTCGGGTAATCATACTATATGGAATAATCTCCCCCGGATTATAACCCTCCCCGGTAAAGGAATTAATACGCCTTGGAATCTCTTCATCAAATAGATTTTCAATTTCAATAAATAATTTATACTGCAAACCTCCAAAATTGAATGTTTTATGAAGCTTTACATCTACAGTGCTGTATCCGGAAATATTAGTCAAACCAAGCATCCTAAAAAATTTTGGATTATAATTTGCAAAATAGGAATACGGATTATCGTCTTCGTACGTTCCAATATAATAGTCCACTCCATCGACCTGAATGATGCCATCCGGATATTCTGCAGTTCCCGGTATAGAACGCGTATATCTGCGTGTAGAACCAAATTCGAATCGGAGAGATGCACCCCAATCGGATGGATGATTGTAGTACAGATTACTGAAAAACTGAAAAGGTTTATCCCAACTCATAAAGTTCTCACCAAGATTTTTTTCAGAAAGTGCCCCTGCCTGCACAAGTAGATTATCAAGAGGAGAAGAACTTTTCCCGGTCACAATGGAATAATTAAAGTTTATATCGGCATACCAGTTGGTCCATAATCGGCTTTTCAGGATAGCTTCAATACCTCGAGCCCTGGCATAGTCAGCATTAAAATACATGTTAAATCTTAAGTGAGAATACCTGGGATTTGATGGTGAAATAGTTTGAGAAGTCTCATAATCAAACATATCTTTCCAGTACGCCTTCACCTCTAGAACCTGGTCATCGGTGAACCGGTGTTTAATGCCCAATTCATATTGAACGGTTGTTTTTGGACTCAGATTGGGATTACCAAAAACCTGGTACGTAGATTGAGAAGTTGAGTTTAATTTAGCGTACACATACTGGAAAGTGGGAAGCTGGGAAAAATGTCCATAATAAAAATAGAGGACATCGTTATCCGTCACCGGATGGGAAATTCCAAACCTCGGACCAAGTTGCCCCTTCCCGCGATATCCTAATAGTTCAAATGTGTCATCATTAAATTTATCCCTGGCTGCATCGGTGATAATAACGGTATTGGTATCATCAATTGTATCTTCTACATATTTCCCTGGAAACCAGTAATCATAACGCACACCCAGATTTACTGTCATACCCTCAAACTTAATTTGATCTTGAATATATAGTGCCCCAAACATGGTTAGTGCGTTGTACATATCATAGTTTGCTCCCAAACCAGTCGTTCCTGCCCAGGGCTCATCAATATCCAAAACCTGCATTTCAGTGATAGTGTTTTCCATTCCAGTTTTTATTTTATGCCGTTTCTCTGTATGATAAATCCAGTCAGCATCTATACGATAGTTATCGCTGACAATATCATACCACTCAGGTGCAAACCCGGTATCATAAAATTCATCCCCATAGGTAATATCGATATTTCCATCTCTGTCCAAAATTGTATAGTTGATTGGTTCAAGGTCCAGTCTTTCTTCATATTCAGTCCAATGCAAATCCTGAACAGCGCTGTGCTCCAAAGTCGTAAACCTACCCAAAACTATTTCATAGAATGACCGTGTGCTCAGTGTGTGCGTCCAGTTTATATTTATCAGCCTTGATTCACGGGTTATCGTATTATAGTTATCCAATATCTTTTCGTAACTATAGGGATAATAAGTATTTGAAAACGCCCGAGGCATAAAATATCCCTGATTAATATTCAAAGACATATCGTAGGAAATCCCCAGCTTTTTCTTTGGAGATAGTGCCCAGGACAGTTTATATAAAAGGTGCCAGTCATTGTTCTCCCTCGATGCCAATGAGGCCATAATATCATTGGCAGTTTTTTCTGTCATCCCGAGTATAGGTTGCCAATTACGATGCGGATACAATTTTGATGCTGTAGGAAGATTACTATCATATATTTTTCCGTAGCCATTTATAAAAAATGAAAACTTTCCCGGCAAATTCAACCCAAACTTTGGCAGCAATAATTCCAGAATCGGCATTGGTCCTCCAAGATTGAATTCAAAGCGGTCTGTCTTGTAATGTCGAATATTATCCGCGGAAAGACCCCAATTATCACTTGTGAATTTCACTGTACCTTCAAAATTATCTCTCCCCTCCTTTAATTTAATATTAACCACTCCGGACATGGCCTGCCCATATTCTGCATTGTACCCTCCGGTTACAATTTCCAAATCCTGAATAGCCTCTGCAGTTATATATAAATTTCCTGAGTACCCGGAGAGCGGATCTTTTACAGACATTCCATCCACAACAAAGAGACTTTCATCGATTCTCCCACCGCGGATATGAATTTCGTTATCCTGCTTAGTTACACCCACCTGTTCCGCAAGGATGTCTTCCACGCTGTTAACAGTTTTGTTGGCGATATCATCGCTGGTCACACGGGTTACGGAAGCAGTCTCATCCACATCGAACAATGGTTTAGACCCTAGTACGACCACCTCTTCCCCTATTGTCAATACGGTTTCTTCCATCGAAAAATTCACTGTAGTCTTTTTCCCGTACTCCACCCTTATCCTTGTTTGCAGGACAACTTTATATCCGATGATGGATGCTTCAATATTATAGGTACCCTTGTTCACACTTTCTATTATATAGTTGCCATTAATATCCGTAGCATCCCCGTAATAGGTACCTTTAACCATAACATTAACCCCAGCAAGCGGTTCGCCAGACTTGTGATCAGTAACTGTGCCGGTAATTATTCCCTTTTCTTGCCCAAGGAGAAAAACAGATCCGATAATTATAAAGGCGATAATATTCATTCTACAAATGCTTCATTCAAGAGATAATCAATAAATTTTCCTGCCGGTCCGTTTCCTTCCAATGTTGGATCATACCCATTATGGATAGGAATTGACATGAGAACAATTGCTCCGGATTCTTGTGAGGGAGAAATGATAAACTTTCCAATACTGCATACATTTGGTGTCCCTGTCCATGTATCTGAACCGGACTGAGGCTCCTGTAAATGGTATAAATCTTCAGACACAAAATGCGGGAATGATGTAGAGTCTTCTGTCGCTGGGATAAAACTTTTAACACGGATCGCTACCAACTTAGAAAGCTCTAAGTCCATTGTCGAATCAACTTGAGAATGCAACGTTCTGCCCATCATCAAACGGCCATTTGTATTAATAATAAATGAAGAGTCAATTGGGAAGAATAGAAATGTAGAATCTTCCAGTTCCGGGGCATTAAGGAATAGATTTCACCCTCC
>CAZOUJ010000187.1:0-3501 GCA_964582955.1 uncultured bacterium | reverse complement strand
TTCTAAACAGATAAATAAAATGTTCCGCCCCCTTAATCAAACACAGCAATTTTTTCATCTTTTTTCTTATCCATACCATAAGCTAATGATGCAGCTGTTGGCTCTTTGATAATTCGTCTAACATTCAATCCTGCAATTTTTCCCGCATCTTTAGTTGCTTGCCTCTGTGAATCATTGAAGTAAGCAGGTACTGTCACGACAGCATCGGTAATTTTTGTACCCAAGTGATCTTCTGCCATCTGTTTTAATTTTTGTAAGACCATAGCACTAATCTCTGGAGGAGTATATTCCTTTCCACCTGCTTTGACTGTCGCTGCTCCGCTGGAGGTCTTTACTATCTCATAAGGGACTTCGCTTATCTCCGTACTTACTTCATTATACATGCGTCCCATGAACCGTTTAATGGAATAAATGGTATTTGTTGGATTTGTTACCGCTTGTCGTTTTGCCGGTTGACCTACAAGCCTTTCATTATTCTTCGCAAACGCAACTATAGAAGGCATTGTTCTTCCTCCTTCAGGATTACTTATAACTGAAGGCTCTCCCCCTTCCAAAACAGCAACACAAGAATTTGTAGTACCTAAATCGATTCCAATGACTTTTCCCATAAGTTTTATTCTCCAATTTTAATAAATAAATCAACTATAGACTTTGTGTATTACCAAAGTCAACTAGTGTACCACAATACATAATATGCCTAAATGGCAGATAATATTTAAAAATACTGTTTTATGGCAGGTAATTAAAGGGCAACCGGATTGTTGAATTAAATTAAATTCAGTTATAAGGAAGCTTAGCTAGAGTCCTTTTGAACGGTCTCATTTTTTATGATGGTAATTTTTATTTTACCCTTTTGAGCATCTATTTTAATGGTATCTCCTAAGAACACTTCATTATCCAAAAGCATTTCGGATATGGGATCTTCTAATGAGGATTGAACTTCCCTATATAAATTTCGTGCACCATATTCCCGACTGAAACCGTGGATCATCATGGCAGTTTTGGCTTTTTTCGTAATGGAAAATCCTATGCCCATATCATTTAAATTCTTTATCAAATCTTTCAGAAAGATATCTATTATTTTAAGTGCATCTTTTTCCATCAATGGATTAAACACAATAGTTTCATCTACTCGATTGATAAATTCAGGATTGAAAGTCTCTTTCATTTTTTCTAAAACACTTTCTTTAATTATTGTAGAATTAAATCTATTTTGTTTATTGTCGAAACCAAATGCATTAGATTTTAAATCTTTAGTACCCAAATTTGATGTCATAATAATAATCGAGTTTTTAAAATCAATTTTCCTACCAAGACCATCAGTTAATACACCTTCATCAAACAATTGCAATAATAAATTAAAAATATCAGGGTGTGCTTTTTCTATTTCATCAAAAAGTACAACTGAAAATGGATTTCTTCTAATCTGCTCTGTTAGCTTTCCCCCTTCTTCATAGCCTACATATCCTGGTGGGGCACCAATAAGCCGTGACACAGAGAATCGTTCTCTATATTCAGACATATCTAATTTTACGAGAGCCTCTTGTCGGTTGAACATTTGATCAGCTAACACTTTCGACAAATCTGTTTTTCCTACGCCTGTCGGACCAAGAAAAAGAAAAACACCAATTGGACGTGCGGGATTTTTTAGTCCAGTTCGTGCTCTCCTGATTGCTCGTGTAAGACAATTTATTGCCTCATTCTGAGCTATTATTTTCTTACCTAGGTCATTGCCCATATTCAATAATTTCTGAGATTCAGATTGAACAACTTTATTTAGGGGTATACCAGTCATCTGCGCAACAACATCCGAAATCATTTCTTCTGTCACTTTCACAGGGTGTTTCTCATCCTTCTCATTCCACTTTTTTTGCGCTCTTTTGAGTTTTCTATGGAGTTTTTGTTCAATATCTCTCAAAGCAGCAGCTTCTTCAAATTTTTGAAGTGAAACTACAGTGTCCTTTTCCTGCTTGATTTGATCAATTTCTATTTCAATATCCAAAATCTCCTTTGGAACTGTCAAGTTATGAATGTATGCCCTTGAGCCCGACTCATCCATAACATCAATTGCTTTATCTGGTAGAAATCGTTCAGCAATATATCGGTATGATAAATAAACGCATGATTCAATTGCTATATGAGAATAAGTGACTTTGTGATGAGCTTCATAATTTGCTTTCAGTCCTTCCAATATTGCTATTGATTCTTCCACTGATGGAGGATGAACCAATATCTTTTGAAATCTTCGCTCTAATGCACCGTCTTTTTCAACATATTTTCTGTATTCGTCCATGGTCGTTGCACCAATGCAATGTATATCTCCTCTCGCCAAGGCAGGTTTAAACATATTGGAAGCGTCCAGAGAACCTGCCGCACTTCCAGCACCGACCAAAGTATGTAATTCATCTATAAACAATACGATATCTCTTGTATTCTCAAGCTCAGTCATAATGGTTTTTATTCGTTCTTCAAACTGTCCCCTATATTTTGTACCCGCAACAATTGCAGCTAAATCCAATGCAAGAATGCGTTTATTGTGGAGAATCCGGGGAACAGTTTTATTATTTATTCTTTGAGCTAATCCTTCGATAATGGCTGTTTTACCAACTCCCGGCTCTCCAATGAGAACAGGATTATTTTTTTTTCTGCGAGTTAAAATTTGAGCGACCCGTTCAATTTCATTTTCTCTTCCGATAATCGGATCTAATTCATTTTTTTTAGCTGAACAAGTTATATCTCTTGAAAAATGATCTAAAGCTGGAGTTTTTTGTTTTGTGATTTTTTCAGGTACAAATGCGGTTACATTTTTCTTTTTATTAAATTCCTTTTTTTCTGCTAGCAATTCTCTGACTGTTTCATAATTGATACTAAATGCATTAAGAGTCTCAAAGGCAATGCCCTCAGGTTCCCTTAAAATAGCCAAAAAAAGGTGCTCATCATCTGCAACAGTGACATTTAATTTTGTGGCTTCATTATATGTATTTCGTAAAATTCGTTCAGCTCGTCTTGTCAACGGAAGATGTCCCAATGTCATGGTACCGCCTGAAGTTTTAATCAAGTTCTCAATCATTGAACGCATCTCATCCAAATTACAATTATATATTTCAAATAATTTAAATGATACACCCGTTCCCTGCTTTATAATACCTAAAAGTAAATGTTCGGAGCCAACATAACTATGTCCTAAACGGATCGCCTCTTCTTTTGCGTACCGCATGATGGATTGTACTCGTTTAGAAAAATTCTCTTTCATATATACAAAATTACTCTTTACTAATGAAGAATCAAAGGCTATCCATCACATTCAATGTAGAATTTGTGAGAAAGTACCTTCGATGAGCTATTTTAGCAACCATCCTATCGTGAGTGGCAATTAAAAACGTTTGTTTGAATTCATCACTGATTTTTATCATTAAATTCAATAGGTTCTTTGTATTGGTTTTATCCAGATTTCCTGTTGGTTCATCAGCCAACACTAAAGCAGGTTTCTGGATGAGTGCT
>CAZOUJ010000186.1:0-3502 GCA_964582955.1 uncultured bacterium | reverse complement strand
ACGGGTTGCTGCAGGTAGATTAGCACCCAGTTGTGCGTATACTTCAGAAAATTTAGGGATAATCCAGATGAACATGGCTGAAATCATCGAAAACATAAAAAGCATCATAAATATGGGATAGGTCATGGCAGAGCGAACTTTGCGTCTGGTGTCATCTAAATTTTCTAAATAAGTTGCAAGCTGATCAAGAATCTCATCCAAATTACCACTGACCTCTCCCGCTTTGGTTAAGGCAATATAGAGATTATTAAACACTCCCGGATGACGGCTAAAGGCTTCGGATAGATTCAATCCTTTTCGAATATTTTCTGCAACATTGGTTAGCACTTTTTTTAAGCGGGAATGTTTTTCTTCCACAGCCAACCCATGGATTGCTCTTTCTAAAGTCAAACCTGCTGAAAACATGGTCGCTAACTGCCGTGTAAAAAAAACCAGATTACTTAAAGGAATCCGGTTTTTAATCTTTTCTACAGACAGGTTTATTTCATCTAAAAAAGGCCCCAGAAAATCCCAGCTTGTATCCTGTTCTTTGATTCGGATGATAACCTGTTCTTGACTTGTCAATTTTTGAATCGCTGTGTCTAGAGATGAAGCATGAATCTGCCCCTCTTTTCTATTACCTCCATCGTCCTTTACTAAATATTGAAATACCGCCATTAAATATCTTCAACAGTAGACCGTAGTACTTCTTGAATAGATGTGGTTCCATCCAATACTTTTCTAAGACCACTTTCTCTAAGAGAAATCATACCCTGTTCTAATGCTTTTAACCTAATCTCATCCTCATTGGAGTTGTTGAAAATTAGTTTTCTAATTTCTCTGCTCATTGGAATTATTTCAAAAATAGCGGTCCTGCCCCTGTACCCCGTGTTGCGGCATTCTCGACATCCTTTGGGCTTGGTAAGCTTTGACCCTTTTAACCTTTTTTTGTCCAACCCAACCAAATATAATTCTTGCTCCGATGGTTCATATTCTTCACAACATTCTTTGCACAAACGTCGTACCAATCGTTGAGCCATAACCAGATTTACACAGGAGCCTACCAAAAAAGGTGGGATTCCAATATCCAAAAGCCGAGTGATGGTGGAGGATGCATCGTTGGCATGAACGGTGGAAAAGACAAGGTGTCCGGTTAACGAAAATTTGACAGCAATGTCCGCAGTTTCACTATCACGAATCTCCCCTATAAGTAATATGTCCGGGTCCTGCCTAAGAATAGATCGGAGCGAAGAGGCAAAGGTTAACCCAATATCCTCAAACACCTGTACCTGGCTGATCCCTTCGAGCTGGTATTCCACCGGGTCTTCCACCGTTGTGATATTGATTCCCTCAGATTTTATTTCTTTGAGGGATGCATAAAGAGAAGTTGATTTACCGCTACCTGTTGGACCGGAAACAATGACCATTCCGTATGGTTGAGAAATAACTTTCTTGAATATTTTATACATATCTGGATCAAAACCCAGAGATTTTAAATTGAAATCGAATCCGGTCTTATCAAGTAATCTCATTACGATTTTTTCACCATAAACAGTGGGCAGAATTGATACACGAACATCAATTTCCTTTTCCTTTGTTTTAATGGTAAACCTACCGTCCTGTGATAACCGTTTTTCAGCAATATTTAATTTTGATAAAATTTTAATTCGGGTCACCAGTCCACTCAGTGATGTAATAGGAGGAGTCATGATGACCTGTAAGACACCGTCAATCCTGATTCGTATGATCACCTTATCTTCCATCGGCTCAATATGAACGTCTGTTGCTCTTTCCTTTATTGATTCCTGCAAAATCATATTTACCAGTTTTACAATGGGTGCATCTTCAGCGTCAGCACTGTCCGGTGATAAATCTACTTCCTCCTTATGGTCTTCATCACCAGAAATAACTTTAATCCCCTCAATTACTTCCTGTACCTCTCCGGTTTTCTTTATCTCACCGTAGACCTCATCCAGAGCTTTTTCAAGTGATGAGGGTCCTGCTACAAGAACTTCTGGATTTAGACCCGTAAGTCGTTTTAATGAATCAATACATGCAATATCCTCGGGGTCTTCCATAGCAACAACAATGGAGGAGTTCGATTTTGATAGGGCCAGGACTGCATTTTGTCTTGCGAACTCTTCCGGTACCAGAGATGCAGCTTCCTGGTTCACATTCAACAGCATTCCTTCATCTGCTTTTTTGTATCCCAACTGCATGGAATAAACTGTGACCAGATCATCTTCAGAGATGGTACCATTATTGATAAGAACTAATCCCAATTTTTCTTTTGTATTCTTTTGCTCTACCAAGGCCTCCTGAAGCTGGCTGTCACTGAGCTTACCCATATGGATCAGTATTTCACCGATCCGTTGAAACTGCGGATTAAATGTAGCGCTCATTATTCAAACCAGTTTGCAGCATCATCAACAGCTTCCAAAGTTGTACTCTATAATTCTATATTTACAGGGTCAGCTTGAGAGATTACAGGAATGGCTAAAGTAGCATTTATGGTTGCTGTATATTGATTATAGGTACAAAAGGTAAAATCACCTTCCTCAGATAACCCAGCATAGGTACAAAGTTCTTTAGGTAAAATTGCAAGAATCCTGGCAACTCCGCTTTCATCCGTTCGTACTCGAGTATCCGGCCAACCACATCCTTCCATATGATATCCGTACCACTGTCCATCCCCTTCTCCTTCATCAGGACCGGGATAAGGGATGGTGGGACCACAAATCCCATCAAACCCACAGTCCTCAAACGGTTCTCCCTCATCATATCTACCATTACCATCCGAATCATAATATTGTTCTCCATCCTGACATATACCGTCTCCGTCTCCCCAATCACCATTACCACACACGCCATCTAATCCACAATCATTATCAGCAGTAAAAAATTCTCCCTCATCCCATTTACAATTGCCATTCTCATCAAACCATACTTCGGTTCCCAAACCATCTGGTGCACTACATTGAAAAACTCCATCACTTTCATATGGGTCATTTTCATCTGGTAGATATCCTTCCTCTCCAGGGCACAGTCCATCTAATCCACAATCTTCAAACGGTTCAGAATATTCGTTGGGATAATTGGGCCAGGTTCTCAGATCGCCATCCTCGGTAAAAGCATCATGATTATAATTGCCCTCTCCGCAATCATTCGTTTCAGGTTCATTGGCCGCTCCAAAAGCTCTCCAGGTAAAGCATCCATCACCCACACCATATCCTTCGATACCAACATCCTGATAAACTTCAAAACCGACCTCAAGCCAATCTGTGACACCTATTCCGCTAAACGCAACAGGAACATTGATGACCTCATTCCCATAATAGTCATAAACCCCCACCGCTACATTAACTCCAGCGACACCAGCTGTATCTGTGGGCATGGGCAAAGTAAAATCCCAAGCAGTTATACTTGTTGTTATGGTTACCGAAGCATTTCCACCATTTATGTATGGCACTCCTACAACCCCACCTTCACCATCATTAATATACGTTCCTACGGAATCTCCATA
>CAZOUJ010000185.1:2951-3515 GCA_964582955.1 uncultured bacterium | reverse complement strand
ATATCCAAAGATGATGCTCCATCAAAGAGCCTATCGATGTGTTCCTGTATAAATACAAGATGTCCATAGTGAAACCGAATTCCTTCCCACACACCATCACCCAATAGGAAACCACTATCAAAGACGGATATTTTTGCTTTTTCTCTGGGGAGGATTTCTCCGTTTATATAAATTAATATTTGATCATTGCGATTGTCGTGAAGGTATTTGTGGGTGCTCATGCACTTATTTCAATAAAACGACTTTTTGTGTGCTGACAAAATTTTCTGCTGTCAAACCAATAAAATAAATCCCGGCAGATTCACCGGCAGCATCCCATATCATTTCATGGGACCCCTTCAATTTATTTCCTATTACCAATTCTTTTATTATTTTCCCTAGCATATCATAAATAACAATGGAGATGTCACCGTCAAACGGCAGGTCATAAGAGATTGTTGTTACTGGATTGAAAGGATTGGGAAAAGCAGGATGTAATACAAAACCCTCAGTTTGTGAATTTGCCGCTAATCTTATCAATCTGTATTTTGATACACCTCCCGGTAATTCTATACTGCCCTGATG
>CAZOUJ010000185.1:0-2941 GCA_964582955.1 uncultured bacterium | reverse complement strand
TTATCAATCAACACCCATACCTCATTGTTTTTTAATTCGAATTCAATTTGAATAAAATCAGCATTGGTCAACACGTTCAATTCACCGGAATCACCACACAATCTTGAATTGTTGGAAAACCTAACATCAAATAAGCTGACTGATTTTGCTTCTGGAGGTTCAGGGGGTGTTGGCGGTAAACTGAACTTGTGCATTTCACTTTCAGATGTTTTAGTTCCAAAATATAAAATTCTCGGTGTAATGTCCGATCCAACCGGTTTTACCCGAAGTACGTTGGCTTGTTCTTCAGGTTCATGTTGTAGTTCAATGATTCTGTTCACTGTACCTGCATTCATTGTTATATACCCGCCAGAAGATGCATTTACCCAATATCCCTCACCCGGTTCGAGATTCCCCACATTTACATAGGTGCTATTAAAACCATAAAATGTGCCTGGAACAATGATACCTTCTGGGTCTGAAATGGAAGAAACCGAAATAGTGTCAGATATACCTCCAATAAGGTTCCATCCTTCCAACAGTGACACTGTTACACTTGTGATGGGATTGCCGGACACTGTTTGGGTTCCCTCCTCATCAAAAAATAGCCAATAGCCGTTCCCAGAATTTAGATTATCAGTTGAATAATAAGTTCCAACAAATCCGTATAGAGTCCCCTCTATAGCATCCGGATAAACAACTGAATATTCTGAATCTTGTACCTCTAAAGGAAGAGAAATCATATTCCACCCAGGCAGTATGGTCACATTCACATCCTCATCTCCGCCAGAAGACCAGTTTCGGTAGTTCGTATAGATTCTCGCAGATGATGCCGGAATAAAATAATTACTGAATGTCCCTGAATCTGTTTCCAACTGAGTATCTTGAACAAATTCATACCAGACTCCTGCATAAGGAAACGGAAGATCTGAAACAGTTTGATCAAAATTATTAAAATTCATTACACAATAAACTGTTTGTCCTAATCCTTCATCATGACGTTTCATTCCTATAATTTTCTGAGAGTTGTCCAGATAAATGATTTCTAGATTTGCACCCCGAATGACCTCCCAGTTATTTCGCAACCAGAGAAGACCCTTAAAATAATTAAATAAGTTTGCACCTGAAGGAATATCAAGGTTTTCCCATTGTAGTGGCTGTGGATCCAGAGATACAGGTGAGTTCTGTCCAAACTCCTGGCCATGATATATCATGGGTGTTACCGTTCCGGTAAACAGTGCAGCAGCTCCTAATTTTGACTTATTATGTGCCTCCTCCAAATTCATATTGGCATAAGTTAGTGCTTCATAAATAATACGTGTTTCATCATGGCTGACAGTATAATTACAAGGCTGAGTGTGTTCTGACCAGTTCTGTGACCACCATTGTAAATGATTCTGTATTTCCCACATGTTTGATGAATACCCCATAAGATTATTGAAAATTGCATGATGGTATGACCAATCCCACCCAGAATCAAAATCAGAATTATTCACTTGGTATGGATTGTCTTCTTCCGCAATCAAAATTAAGGAAGGATCAATATCATCCAGTAAATCAGCATAGAATGATGATCCATTTTCATCCCCTCCCCATCCAATTCCTGCTGTAACATCGAACCTGAACCCATCAGCATGATATTCATAAACATAGGTAAGCAATACATCTGATATATGTTTCCAAGCTCTGTATTCTCTTCCATCCACTTCGTGCCAATGCTGGAGTTTATAACCCCACTGAGATTCTTCATTATGAAAATATGGGCATTGAGAATAATTGTGATCTTCATAATCCCAATTATTCAAAGGCTGATAGAGTTGAAACAAGGGAGCCGCTCCCCAAAGGTGATTGAAAACTACATCAAAAAGAACGGAAATACCGTGTTCATGTGCGGTATTTACCAATTCTTTCAGCTCAGCAGGAGTTCCATAACTGGATTCGGGTGCCATGTAAAAAGACGGATTATAACCCCACGACCAATCTCCTTGACATTCGTTCACTGGCATAAGTTCGATAGTGTTTATCCCCAAATCATTAAAATATCCCTCTTCTATTTTTTGAGTTACTTCAGAGAAAGTACCAGTATTAACCGGATCTCCATTAAAATCGCCAATATGTATTTCATAGATTATTACATCTCTCTGTTCAGGTCGGTTAAAATCTTGATCTGTCCATTCAAATTCAGGAGCACCAACTGAAAAAACAGTTTTTGCGTGATTGTAATCTCCGCTTTCCCATTGACCTGACGGATCTAACCAGGTTACATCTTTTGACCATGGATCGGCTATCAATTTTTCTCCTTCCAGATTATACTGGTATGCATAATCTCCATCGGGTAATTCTGTTTGGTACCACCATAAAGTATCACCTGAAAGTTTCATTAATTCACCATCACTAAACTGCGAATTCCAGCTTCCCTTTATTGCAACATAATCTTTATAAGGAGCATACAATGCAATAATAATTGTATTACCATCAATATTTACACCATCGTTTGTACCTTCAGGTATAGGCTCATTTACAATAGTGTATAACAAATAAAAATTACGAAAAAGATATGTTACTCTGCCGTTTCCCCCAAATGCACGTATAATTATAGTTTTCTCTCCGAATACATTTTCTTCAGGATACCACATCGCTTGGTATGGGGATGAAACATCCATTTCGATTAGCAAACCATTTACCCAAAACTCCACATATTCAGCACTACCAACGACAGAAAATGAAACCGGCCCACTCACTTCTGCTCCCTCATCAGGAGTCGGTGATATAAAAAAGACATAAGGATCATCTTCAGTCGGTGTATAATCAAAATAAATATCATAGAACATGATCTGTCCGTTTGATCCCTCATCCCAGCTGCCATCATTCCAGCGAATTTTGAATTTAATGGAGTTAATTACCTGATCACCATTTAAAAATGAACCTAATTCTACTGTGTATGAGTTTGTACCATTTTCTA
>CAZOUJ010000184.1:0-3526 GCA_964582955.1 uncultured bacterium | reverse complement strand
CCGCCGTCTTTCAACCGGGTTCTCATCCGGCACATGCTGAATATGGGTATGGAGGTTGTTTACAGTGAAGGATGGAACATAGTGGGCCTGCCCTTGGATGGTCAAGAGACGGACTACCAGGTACTATTTCCTGAGGCCATGGAAGGGACCCTGTTCTCTTTCATTGATCTATATTCTCCGGAGGAGACACTGGAAGTGGGCGAAGGTTATCTCTTGAGAATGGGTCAGGAGAGTGTGGTAAATTTTACTGGAAATATAATTGAGAATGTTGTTTTGAGTGTTGGTGAAGGGTGGAACCTCATTTCCGGGCTCTCAACACCTTTAAGTGCCGACATTCTGTATGCATCCGGACTCATTGCTGATGGAACCCTCTATGGCTTCAGCGATGTTTATTTTAACTCTGACATCATTGAGCCCGGTCGGGGATACTGGGTGAGGGCCACTGAATCTGGTGAGATCACACTCACTGCCGGTGCATTGGCACGGCAAGATCCCTTTGTGAGCAGGCTTAAAGATGCAAATATCCTCGCCTTTTCACACAACGATCAATCTATTGATCTTTATTTTGGGAAAGAGATTTCAGAAGATGAATTACTGAGCTATAGCCTTCCTCCAGTTTTTCCGGGCATAGTTTTTGATGCACGGTTTACTGGAGACAGAAAATGTGTTCTTGATAACGGGGAAATAGAGTTAATGAGCACTACTAAAACAATCACTATTGCCTATGATATCAAGATAGATACCGGAAAACACCATAACTGGGTGCTCACATCAAAGACTGGTGAAGATTATATACTGGAAGGATCAGGAGAGATCATTCTACCATCGGTAGAAAGATTTTCGTTGAATAAAGTACCAGTTGTGCCGACAGCATTCACTCTACATCAGAACATACCAAACCCATTCAATCCCATCACATATTTGAGATATGATCTACCATCAGATGCCTACGTGACACTCACGATATTTGACATGCTTGGCAGGGAGGTGACCCAACTGGTGAGCGCTCACCAGGATGCAGGTTTTAAATCTGTTCAGTGGGATGCTACAGACTCAATGGGCAGACCTGTCAGTGCTGGAGTATACCTCTACCAGATACAGGCAGGAGACTTTGTGCAGACCAAGAAGATGGTGCTGTTGAAGTAGGAACATGGCTAAAGCAGAATTCAAATCAGGTCAAATCATTAATCATAAATTATTTAATTACAGAGGGGTAATTCTTAAAGTTGACCAAACTTTTAAACTGACGGATGAATGGTACGAGATAATGGCAAAATCAAAACCACCAAAAGATAAGCCATGGTATCATGTATTAGTACATGAAAAAAATCACACGACCTATGTGGCTGAAAGAAATTTATATTTGGATGAATTAGTAAAAAAGATTATTCACCCTGTACTTCCATATTATTTTACAGAAATTAAAGATGGTGTATATCAAAAAACATTGAATTGGGAGGGCGAATTTCCACTACCCCTTGATATTATAGGGAATGCATAGCGACGCTCTGGAAACGAATTATAACCCCACCTCTTTATAAAAAAGCGAGGATGGGGGAAATTGATTGTTTTTCATTTGTGGTGGTAGAAGTAGATTTGGATTAGAAAAAGTATCCAATATAATTTAAATAATCTGTTACTGCAATGATGCATAACAGATAAAGGAAATAGCAAACAATGAATATAATAAAAAGGTTCCTTATTCTGATGGTGGTTGCAGTGGTGATGTCGGTGAGCATAGCAAGCTGCTCCAAGAAAAGTGAAAAACAAGCGACTGAACAATCAACCAAAGAAAAAAAATCTACTGAACATCCAACGAGCGAACATCCGTCCAATGAGGACACAACCGATGACCACCCATCGGGCAATAAATAAAATTCAAATATTCATACTGATAGTGACCGTGGTATGTTTAGTGCTCGGTGCCTGCAGTACAGCAAAGGGGCCAGATAAGAAAGTACCAAACGTTGTTACGGCGGACATCCAAGTGGGTATTGAGAAACATATCGAGGAACAGGAAAAATTGAATGAGGGTTATTTCAAGGTTCCCTTTGAGGACCAGGAGCTCAATCTCAAGCTGGTCCGGGTGCACACGGAATATCTTGCCAATCTCACCCCGCAGGAGCACTTTGCTTGTGTGGACCTTGCAAGCACTGATGGAGATGTCTATGATGTGGACTTCTTTCTCTTTGGAGACCCAGGTAGGATGACCGTCACCGAAACCACAGTTCACAAGACCAACGGGCAGCCGTTGTACGTGTGGAAGCAGAAGGAGGATAAAACCTGGAATCGCCTTCCGGTGGAGAACGCAACACCAGATTTGTTAGGGATCGTTAAAGAACGGGACCGGTTCGAGTTCTTTTACCGGGTTATCCTTCCAGAGATCACTGACGAGGGTCGTATGTGGATTCCCCTACCAGTTACAGATAATTTTCAGACAATTGAAGTGCAATACATTGATGCACCGGTGGACTATCAAATATTGGAAGAACGAAAATACAGAAATAAAATATTCTTCATGGTGCTTAACCCTGAGAATAGTAGTGATACTGTTGAGATCTGTTACCGGGTAGAGCGTCTTGAAAAGAGCGCATACAGTGATAATACAGGGGACCCGCAGTATTATCTGAAACCGAACCGATTGGTGCCTGAGAACAAAGACTTTAGTGAAATCGCTGAAAAGGTTGTTGCTGGAAAATTGGGGAGCCTTGCCCGCGCCCGCGCTTTGTATGACCATACCATCGACCGGATGCGCTATATGAAATATACGCACCGGTAACTGCACAGACTTTCACTCCTATTTCATCGCTCTGTCACGGGCTGTAGGTATTCCAGCGCGTTTTGCTATAGGTGCGTCCATCCCTTCGGAGCGCAATAAGGGCGGAATTGGTGGATATCACTGTTGGGCGGAGTTTTATACCAATGGGAAGTGGTGGCCAACTGATATTAGTGAGGGTGATAAGTGTTCTGCCCTATCCACATATTACTTTGGCCATCATCCTGCGAATCGCATCGAATTTAGTCGCGGTCGCGATCTCGTGGTCGAACCTGGGCCCGCTTCCGGACCAATCAACTTCCTAGCCTATCCCTTGCTGGAAATTGGCGGAGAAATTGCAAGAACGAAGGTCAGATTTTCCTTCAACCGGCTTCCTTTTCCTCCTTTGTAAAACTATTACATTAGCGTTTTTTTTACTAACCTCTTTGTAAAAAAGTGGGGATGGGGTAAATTGATATACTTTAGCCAGCTACCCAATTTAAAAAAGAAGAAACTGCGTGAGTCTCATAAACCGATTGGATCTTTATTGATTCTAAGCGGGGTTTTTTGTTTCTAGACATTTAGCACTACTGCTTTGTAATACTGCTATTATGAAGTGTCTTTGGCTCGAATAAAGGAATTCAAAATGGTTAAATCAAAATCGCACTGCCCTGAGATAGTTTGACTAAAAAATGAAACAGACAAAACGAATATTTAATATTTTATATTTACAATGAATCTGCTAAAAAAGATATACAGTGACTATTTCCG
>CAZOUJ010000183.1:0-3544 GCA_964582955.1 uncultured bacterium | reverse complement strand
CTTGCCTGTTTTTTATAAACTTGCCTGCAACCTCAGCACGATCATTTGACCCATTTCAGGTCCTCCCATAATTTCAGTATGTCTATGATTCAGGACATTATTAATAGTTAGGTTTACCTTTAAATTATCATTGATCTCGTACCCTGAGTGGAGGTCAAAGATGGTGTAGGCATTGATCTGCCCATAATATATTCCTGAGGACCATCGGAATGCATCCACATAACGGGCATTCAGTGTAAAGTTTAAAGGAGATTTTCTCGGTAGGTACTGTAACTGCATACCTGCTTTATGTTTAGGAGCATTGATGGGATCATAGGCATTGGTTATGGGATTCAAAAATTCATTCATTCCAAGGTGGGAGTAGGTCAAATTTAAGGTCCACTCCCGATTGAAGAAGATGGCGAGGCTTGCATCAAGGCCCCATAGATCTACTTCACCATAGTTTATAAAACCAACAACTACGGGTGGTGTACTGCCTCCGCTTTCCTCCATAGCAGTTATACCATTTAACCCACTCAGCCAACTGTCAAGGGACTCATCTAAGTCTTCAGGATCTGCAATAATATTATTGTCCATATCATTGATATTATTGGTGATTCCATTATTGTTATGATCAATTTCTAATCCCGAAGTTGGATTAAATTTGTCTAAAATAATTGGAGTAATAAACGTTGCACCACTGACAAAACTGTTATAGTGGCTTGCATACAGATCAAGAGTTCCGAAAATATTCGGGGCCAAACGACCCTTGTATCCAAATTCCAGTGTCTGGACTATTTCCGGTGTTACTCCGGGAAGGTCGTCAGCCTGTCCTCTATAGTATCCCTTTATTTTTGGATCTACAGATGGATAGAAAAGAACACTTTTTTCTGGATTGAACCAACTGTACGTGTATGTATCAACATTAAAATAACGAATCTGATCATATAATGGATTTTCTGTGTCTGTGAATTCTTCTCCTTCATCCCGAACTCCATTATAATTGGTGTCCTCCCACTCTTCAAAAACATCATCCCCTACGCTGAACTCATTGTCCTGATTTTGGTCAATCCAATCCCATTCACCTTCCTGCCAAACATCCTGATTTCTAATATAATTATATCCTCCATCTGCTCCACGTGCATATACCTTAAATATGGATACTCTTGTGATATAAATATCCAGGAAGAGCGAATTGTTAGAAGGAGTATTAAATGCCTGTGCCCAGGTTAACCTGAAGTTCTGGTGCTCCCTTGGTTTATATGCCAGACCGATCTTCGGAGAGACCTGTATACCATCCGTTTTATCAAAATTAAATTCCCATTTCCGGGGACTGTAGTCGTAATCTTTCTGGTTATTGAACTCTAAGAAGTCCGATAACCTATCATGGACGTCAAACCGGGTTGCCTGGATCAGTTCAAACTTCTCTGAGAGTTTCCAGTTTAACTGGTAATACAACCCCAGTTCGTTGACCACATACCGGTTATCTTCTTCAGGTTCATCAATGCCCTCATCGATATTTTCATCAATATTCCCATCTCCATTATTATCGATACCGTCAGCATAAACAAAAAAATTAGATCCACCGGCCCATCTCACCCCTGGCTCTGCCTCTCCATAATCACAAATACCATTCCCATTCTCATCAATATAGTCCGGAATACCATTATTATTCAGGTCCGAAAAGTCACCACTGTCCCCGTCATTATCAAGACCATCAGCATAAGCTCCATGCACAGTATCAGTGAGAATATCACTTTTGTTTTTTAAGTAATCAATACCGGGATCATAATAATAGTCAATATATCCGTATGGCTCTACCAAACCTGTTAGAGAGCCCCCCTCTCCGTTTCCATTGTTATCCCGAAGGTCGCTTCCTTTTCTGTCAGAGAGAATCGTTCCCCGAGTGTCCGGCATGGTTAGGAAATAATCCAGGCCCCAAACAAACCGAAAATTCCCGTCGAAAAACTCTAAAGCGTGCTGGAGCTGTGCAGAGAATTTTTTTGAACGGTCATAGATACGTCTTCCTGTTGCAAGACTACGTGTTGGTTTTTTGGGATCACCGGAGTAGCTTGAGTTAAGATATGTTTGAAAAAAGAAATTTTTATAACGAAGTCTGCCCTGATAGTATTTATAGACCCAACCATCAGCAAGGTATCGGGCAATGGGAGTAATATTGATGTTTCTGGCATAGGCATAGCCGTGGTTCACACTTAGACTCACGTCATCATTTGGTTCCCAGTCAGCACGAATATCATAGCGGTAGTTACGGACATTAAAATCTGGATAATCATCTACTCCATCATCATTGGCATCCATTATAATAGATGAAAGGTTGCCATAATTAAGATTAAAATCGCCTTCATCAGCTTCATCAACCCCAATTTCTCCTATAGATGGAAGACCATTACCATCAATATCATTTAGCTCAAACTGGTCCCAGATACCGTTTCCATTGGTATCATTGAGTAATTCATTAGGGTTCCAGATACCATCTCCATTTGAATCAACAAAATATTCCGAGTTTGAGTATTCCCCATCACCATTTGAGTCCTCATACGGTTCCGCTGGTGTCCATTCTCCATCTCCGTTTGAATCAAAAAATAAATTAAAACTATCTCCATCATCATAGATCCCATTCTCATTAACGTCAGTAAAATATTCTTCGTCCTGCCAACCCTCAACCCCATTTTGCTCAGTATATGGTTCTGCATCATCCCAAATACCATTAAAATTTTGATCAGCTAAAAACTCCCCTTCATCCCAGACACCATTTAAATTTAAGTCTTCAAATTCTTCTTGGGCGATCTGTGAAGGATTTCCTGATTCATCAAAATATGGTGCCCAGTCTCCATCATTATCTAAACCGTCGTCTCCCCAATTATCTCCATAAACATCAGTTTTATTGCTGTCAAAGATTATATTTCCGTCTCCGTCATATTCATAGTCACCAAATCCGCCTCCATCAACAGTCCAATTATCTGTAAAGTCTCCAAATCTGCCTAACCATTCACTCCCTTGTTCGTCCGATTCATCAATTTCTCCGTCATTGTCATTGTCCACACCATCAACCCAACCTTCTGCATAGTCATCGATTCCCTCATCGCTCCCATTGTCAATTTGTCCATCCCCATCATTGTCAATACCGTCAGCATAGCCCTGCCCCAACATATCTTGAGTGACAAACCAAAGTGTGATATTTGTTCCGGGTACATTATATCGATTGAATTGGTCCGAAGAGGCCTCATCAATCATTTCTTGGGTAATTATAGGTGAGCCCGATTCCGCGTCATTACCAAAATTACTAATACCATCAGAAAACATAAGTGAATCTTCAGCCCAGGAAGGATCCGAAATTTCCCAGACATCTAGCATTTCTTCCAAAAAAATAGGATTATTTTGCTCCCAAGCGTTATCATTATTATCGATCCTGTCATGTCTTAAACTATGTCGTCCAAGAAAGGCCGGGTCATGTCCTTCATGCTCATCAGGATTGAAGTGTTTCCAGTCACTCCCTCTCAGAGCTACTCCGGAAACTTTGAATCCAAATTTTCCAAAACTGTGA
>CAZOUJ010000182.1:1890-3548 GCA_964582955.1 uncultured bacterium | reverse complement strand
ATTGGTCTTGATATCCAGACCCATATGGAAATGATCATCTCGATTTTCACCAAAATTGGATGAAAATAATTTTCCAAGTTTGGTAGGCCACAACACATCTTGGGAAAGGATAGTCGCAAAGGCGAATAGGAAAAATGAGATGAAGTGCCGATTCATGAAATAATTGATATGGTGCAATTTATTTAGGGGAGAAGCGGGTTATCAATGAGTGATTTGTTTCATACTTAGACTTAGCGTAAACTCCATAAAATTATTTCATGAATAAAATAAGGAAATAAAATGAAAAAATTATTTGCATTTATCTTGGTTATAGTTTTCCCATCATCCATGTCTGCTATTGGTGGACTTGGGATTCAAGTGGGACAAGGAATGGTCACTATTGGAGCAACGGAATCTATAAGAAACCTAGTAGACACTGAATACTTAGTAGTTGATGCAATAATGACTACAACTGAGTTCTCAAACCCATATGTAATTGGTGGTCATTTTTATATTGATGCCATTCCATTTGTTGATCTTGATGCTGATATTAATTTGATGGGACAAACATATGAATTTGGATTTAATAACCCCACAGAGATTGGACCCTATGCATTTGGTTGGGGTAGTCTTTCAGCCTATTTAACTATTCGAAAAACTGCTTTTAAATTAGGTATCCCAATTTTAGCAAAAGCAAAACTATTTTATGGTGGTGGTTATAACCAACATAATGTTACTCCTTTAATGACCATCGATTTAATGGAAGAGATGATGGGTGGGGATTTAGCTGCAGATCCTACTAATATTTCTGAAAAAGATTTGATAGAGTTACTAGATGAAAATAAAATAGAATCATCAGGAATACATGTCCAGGCTGGTTTACAATTCAAAGTGTTATTGTTGGATTCGTTTCTTTTTTACAGGCATACCTTTGCAAAAGATCTCGTTCCGGATGCGGATGCTTTTGGAAGTCTACACTTGAGACTCGGGATTGGATTTTAAATAAAAATAAATAAGAAAGGGACGATACCGCCCCTTTCTTATTTATATCTCATTAGTAATACAGTGGATCGAACCGCCACTGAGTTGAAATTGGCTAGTGGGAGTAATAATTTGTTGTATACCCAAATCCAATAATTGGTCATCTATGGATCGTTTTGAAAAATGATTTGGCCTGATTAACAATCCTGGTAGTGGAAGGGCGTATACAGCAAATGAACCAATTCTTTCAGAGGTGCCAATTGCATCATCCTGTGGAATATCAAAAACTGGGATATTTTTTTCATCAGCAAATTGGTAAAGAGCCTATTTTGAATGCTTAGAAAGGACTGCAGTACAAATGATCAAGGCGGAGACAATTCCATCACTACTCAATGCAGGTGTAAAAAACGTATCTAAGTGGTAACCATTTCCTCGAATGATGACCACTTCATCTACATTTAATGCATCAGCCACAAAATCTACTCCACTCCTGGTATTTCTTCGTAAACCGCTAAAGAGAATATTATCCTTAGCACAATAATAAAATTCGCCTCCATCGGCATACATATCAGTTTTATCTGGTACTTGGATAATTTTCATTCCGAGTGATTCAAGAACCGGTTTCATGATCTTGTTTTCCATTCGGCGCAATGGTTCCCCAGCTCGTAATATAATGGCTGTTCCTTTTTGATTAGATA
>CAZOUJ010000182.1:0-1880 GCA_964582955.1 uncultured bacterium | reverse complement strand
CATTAGGAAATTCATATTCTACAACCTCATGGCCTGCATTTTTGGATAACAGAGATCAGGTCTCGCCTTTCTTTTTCAAGCTGTCCAAGGTTAGGAACTTTTCCTTCTTGCATAGCAGGGTTATCCGCGTACTTGGGGATACCCTTGTGCCACCAACCTGAAACTGGTAGTTTTGATAGAAGAATTTTCATTGAGAGTAAATATGTGAATGAAAAATTAATAATTATAGAACTGAATATGATTTAACTTGTATAAAAACCATATTTAATGTTCATCAAACAACCCTTTTTACTTGTATCCCAGATCAAGTGCTAAACGAATGACATCTTTTTCAAAATATACATGACTATCTTGAGTGTTAATATGGATTTTTACCCTTCCTTCTTTTGTTTTTAGTTTGAAGGAATTAATGCTTGGTTTTGGTCCAGGGAATATTAGCCCTGTCTGATAAATTGAGCCTAAATTAATTTTTCCGAGTACGTTTCCTCGTTTTTCCATCTTTATCAGGGAATCCGTAATGACCAATTTCAATGTGTTCTTTTTTGAATTATAATCAACATTTATGATGCGTTTAATATCTTTTCTAATGTTGGTCATTCCTTTTTCAAATAAGATGGTAGAAAGGAATACTGCTTTCCCTTGTTGAAATTTTGCCCGCGGGTTATTAATTGTCCACGTAGCCTGGTTCCCCTTTTTCCCCGTAACTATTTGGTGGTTTCCAATAAGTTCAAGGTATTCGTTTACCAAATCTTCAGATATAGAAATAGAGATTTCCCCTCCAATTAAAAAAGTGAATAAGTAAGAGAAAATTGTGAGAATTATTTTCATTATTATTGCTCCATTGTATTTAAAAACTCAAGAATGCGTTCGTTTAATATTTTTCTTGTTTCTCTAAAGTTATCCAATTGAGATGGATCTGAGTCCCATCTGCGAAAAGGATCATTTATACTCCAATGATCTCGATAAACATTGCCCGGGAAAAACGGGCATACTTGGTTTGCGTTATCACAAACAGTAATAACAATATCAATTCCTACATCGATATATTGGTCTATGCTGTCAGAGGAATTATCTGAGATATCAATGTCCCATTCTTTCATAATAGTAATTGCGCTGGGATGCACTCTGCTGGGATGGCTCCCCGCGCTATATACTTTGTAGCGGTCCCCGGCCATGTGTTTCAATAAACCTTCCGCAATTTGGGAACGGCAGCTGTTACCGGTACAGACAAAAAGTACTTTTTGTCTTTTTTTCATAGTATAAAATGAGACATTATTTTTTATCCTGCAATAAAACATTCACAGATATATGGATCATTTTTTGTATTTTTATTTATGTCTGTTCCCAGAAAAACCACCAACCCATTCATTGGTCTTGCGGGGAATATTGGTGTGGGAAAAACCACTTTCACGCGCCATATAGCAGAACGTCAAAATTGGGAACCATATTATGAATCTGTATCAAACAATCCTTACCTTAGTGATTTTTACAATAATATGAAACGCTGGAGTTTTAACCTTCAGATCTACTTTCTTCATAAACGGTTTGAAATGCACCAATATATATCCAAGTCCCCTAACGGTGTGATACAGGATAGGACGATTTATGAAGATATTGAAATATTTGCCAAGAATCTCCATGAAATGGAGAATCTGTCTGATCGAGACTGGGAAAACTATTCCGGACTTTTTTCAGCCATGGCATCTTTTTTAGTTAAACCAGATCTGGTAGTCTACCTGAGAGCATCTACAGACACACTTTTGAGCAGGATCAAGACCAGGGGCAGAAACTATGAACAAACCATTAATCCTGAATACCTGCACAGCTTGAATATATCTTATGATAAATGGATCAATTCCGTGGAAGATTACCCGGTCTTA
>CAZOUJ010000181.1:2471-3555 GCA_964582955.1 uncultured bacterium | reverse complement strand
GTTAAAAATGTAAAAGTTTCTGTAAATAGGACATCCCTTATAGATATTAAAATGACTCAAGGTGTTTTGGAGGGGCAATCAGTTACTGTTGTTGCAGATCAGGTAGATGTAAAAAAAGATCAGACCTCTACTGTCAAGAATATCTCTTCAGACGATATTGCGATCTTACCAGTTGAAAGTATTGGGCAAATCATTAACATGCAAGCTGGAATCGTTGCAGGAAGATTCAGAGGTGGGCGAGATACAGAGGTAACCTACCTTATTGATGGTATAAGTGTGGACGAAACTTTTAGCCGAAACTCAACATTGGTTGATATTGAGCCGAGCAGCATTGCCGATCTGGAAGTGATCACTGGAACATTTAATGCAGAGTATGGTAAGGCCATGAGTGGTGTGGTCAACCAGATCACCAAGGATGGAACCAATGAGTTTCAGGCATCCTTTTCATCAAACTATGGTAATTACTTAACACAGAATTCAGATATATTCCCAGGCATAGATATCCCATCATTAAATCAAAATCTGGATAATAAGGTTCAGCTAAGTGGACCCATAATAAAAGATAAATTATCTTTTTTTATTAACTATAGACAGCAAGATAATAACAATCATTTAAATGGTTATCACCTATTTAATCCTTCTGACTCAAGCGATTTTTCAATGGACAGCTCCTATCAGTGGATCCTTGAGCATACAGGTTCACATGTGCCAGCAACGTATTGTTCCAATCAAAACGGAGTCTCCCTGTGGGACCCACTCTATCTCCCTGATTCTCTGGTCATAATTCAGGACCAAAATACCTGCGAGACTTGGGGAGCTGAATTTCCATACCAAATCGGCACATGTACGGTTGTATATCGAGCCTGTACTGATAATCTTGGTAATACATTTCCATCTGATGATGAATCCCAGTGTGATGGTATTTTTGATTATGACTCTAATGAAATAGAAAACATACAAAAAATTACCTGTGAACAATATTTGCCATACTTTTATACAGAAATAGAGCAACTCCCCGGATTTCTTCAGGTCAGCTTTGAAAGTTCAGAAAATTATGAAGCCAGTAAACAACTATATAAAAATA
>CAZOUJ010000181.1:0-2461 GCA_964582955.1 uncultured bacterium | reverse complement strand
GTCCCTATGAACACCAGCACCAACAATTCATTCATGGGAAAGTTGAGCTTTCATCCGTTCAGTAAACTCAGAATGAACATGATGTACACCCAAAACAACAATGAATGGAAAGGTTACAGCCATTTCCGTAAATATAATCCGTTTGGCAGGGCAAGCGGACGAACACGGTCAGGTTTTTATTCTTTTCAATTAAACTATATGATAAACAACTCAATGTTTTTCGATTTAAAATTGTCAAACATAAAAAAAGTTTACAGCTCCTACCTTTTTGAAGATCCAACTGACAGACGATATATAAGCGATTCATATTCCAATTCAGAATCAGGATTTTCTCTTGGAGGTCAGGACAAGGGACATCTCACTAGGACAACCATTGATAATAACCTGAAATTTGATTATACTTGGCAGATCAATCAGCGGCACAGTATTAAAACCGGCATTGATTTCCTCAAACATGAAATTGAAAACATGAACTATACCATACGAGACAGCACTGAATCAGATAATGTGTATACCCCTTATATCTTCTCAAAAGATAGAGATGGATGCGATAATGAAGATGTGGACTGCAGAAGTCCCTATGCGGAAGAATATATAGCCAAACCCGTTGAGTTTTCAGGATATTTTCAAGACAAGATGGAATTTGATGATATGGTTATCAACCTTGGACTACGATATGATTATTTTGATCCCAAGCGAGATTACCCTTCTGACTATCAAAATCCAGCAGATGATATAAATCATCCAGATACTGTCAAATATAAAATGGCTGATCCACAGTACCAGGTGAGCCCTCGGTTTGGTATGGCATATCAGGTTGGTAATGAAGCTATTCTCCACTTTAGTTATGGTCATTTTTTCCAAATGCCTCCCCTCTATGCCATGTTAAGTAACTACGACCGATTAATAGCGACCCAGAGCTTCCAGTCTTCTATTATGGGTAATCCTCAACTTAATGCTGAAAAATCTATCACCTATGATGTCGGTCTCTGGCAAAAATTAAATAGGTCGATGAGTCTAGAGGTGAACGTGTTCTATAGAGACATTTATGAACTCTTAAGCACAATAGTTATCACCACATATAACACAATCAAATATGGTATGTATACCAATAAGGACTATGGAAATGTGAGGGGAATGGAGCTAAAATATGAGCTCAGGAGTGGACCCATATCCATTTTCACAAACTATACACTGCAATACACAAAGGGAAACGCTGACAACCCTGCTCAATCTTATAGCCGGGAAGGAAACAACCAGGATCCTGTAAGCAAACTCATCCCAATGAGCTGGGACCAGAGACACACTTTTAATACAACTGTTGGATACAATATAAGCTCTTACGGGGTCTCACTCACTGGTTATTATAACTCAGGAACTCCCTACACTTTCTCTCCATCTTCAGTAAATCCTCTAGCTGCAATCAATCTTTTACCGCCTTAATGAATATGGTGTCAACTCACAAACTGGAAGAGCCTATACCGCCCTTATTACAGATTCTGACAGAAGGAACTTCAGAAGCAACTTTACCACTATTGAAGATTCTTTTCAGGACCCCAGTGCATTTTCAGCGCCAAGAACCATTAAAATTGGATTAGAACTAAATTTATAACCCTCAGATGACAAAAAACATATTCTCCTTTATCATATTTTCTGTTTTAAGTGTCGCAACAGCTCAAATTGTTTATGAAGGCCCTGATGATCCTGCAAGTGACCCATCTAATATCCGTGATGCGCGCATGGATGGCAACCGCATATTGCTCTATTTTAAAAATACAACTCAATTATCCAACTGGGAACCTGGTGGATTGAGTGATGTATCTATCTGGCCCAACGACCCAACTGGTACCAGGATGGTTGACGGCATAGGTTTGCTGATTGGTGCCAAAGTATATATTTACAATGACCAAGACTCCACTACCCTGGATACACTTATCATAGATGATCCATTAGCGATCGCAAATTCTTTATTTTCCGATCCGGAAACTTTGCACGAAGCGTACTTCCTGCAAACCGAGTATCGGGAAGAGGTTGATCATAATGATGCAGGAACAGTTAATTGGACCTTACAGCCGGTTGAAGGTTATTTTAATCCATCACAAAATTATCCTGCTATGAGTGACGACCCAAACAGCTGGCCCCTGGAGGGATGGCCCTATACAGGATCAAATAAACAATGGGCAGGCGAATGGGACGGACGATTTGGTAGGGGAGTAAAATATGCAGATCTCGAAGCGTATTTTGTCGCCAATGATGCTCAGGACCAAGAGTACTTGCAAAATAAATGGATCTACTCAGGAAATACTATGCCGGAATCCTGTTTAGGTCCATATACAAATATAGACAGTTGTAATGTGTACTGCGATTCATCCTGTATCCCAACAGAAGCCTTTGAGTATTATCCTAGACCAGATAAATTTATTCAGGAGTCGGCATCGGTACAGCCAGGGCTGCCCTGGGG
>CAZOUJ010000180.1:0-3610 GCA_964582955.1 uncultured bacterium | reverse complement strand
GACAGCGACCTGGATCTGAGTTGGGGTGACTTTTTTCAACAGAGCCTATACATAATCTGGAATATAGGAACATCTGCGAACCCTGAAATGGATATAGATAATATTATTAATGAGTACCCACCCATGGATCCTATCCAGACCTCTGGTCAGAATATGCCTACCTTTGCTGATCTGGATGGTGATGGCGATCAGGACCTTCTTGTGGCTGTTTTGTCAGGTGCATACGGAGTTCAATATATCAATAATTTTTATCATTACCTGAACATTGGTTCGGAGAACAATCCCTTCTACGAGTTTGAGACCGACAATTTTTTTCAATCTCTGGATCTTTATACCGGGACCGTTACCGAACTGGCAGATATAGACGGAGATGAAGATCCGGAATTATTTATCGGGACTGAAATAGATTATTCTGTGTCACCTTTCAGGGGAAAAATTAAATATTTTAAAAATACTGGGTCTGTTGAAGAACCTATATGGCAATTGACTGATGAAGATTTTTTAGGAACGAACCTCGGTTATAATCTTGCTCCTTGCACAGGAGACTTGGATAATGATGGTGACCAGGATATCCTCGTGGGAGACTACAATGGAAAGATCTTTTATTATGAAAGGACGGGAGAACTTCCGGATGAATCTTCCTATGTTTTTGTAGAAGAATTGAACAGCATTGACCTGTCAGGGAGGTCCCATCCAGAGCTGGCAGATATAGATGGTGATGGTGACTTGGACCTTTTTATCGGTGAGAACTGGGGTGTCATTCATTTTTACGAGAACATTGGTACCCCGGAAAATCATAGTTTTACATTTGTTTCGGATAATTATGCAGACATAGATGTGGGGGAATACAGTACTCCCGAATTCTCTGATGTTGATTTTGACGGCGACCTAGACCTGTTTGTAGGAAGCCTTGAAGGAACCGTCTCCTTTTTTCGTAATATTGGTACTGATAACGATCCGATTTTTCAGGCGGACAGTACTTTGACAATTCCATACATAGGGGGCAGCGCAAATATTTCAGCATACCATGACTTTAATTCTGGAGGCATAAACCTCGTTGCGGGAGTTTATTCTGGTGGATTGTACTACCTGAAAATGGAGCTGCCGGATATCCCTGAGATTACTGTTCCCTACAATTCTGGATGGAATCTTGTTGGTGTTTCCATGAACGTTAATTCATCTCTCTATTCTGATATTTTTCCGGATGCTGTCCCAGGCACCATGTACGGATTTGATGATACCTATTTCCCAGAATCCGAATTAGTCCTGGGAGAAGGTTATTGGCTTTTTTTTGATGAAAGTGGTTTCCAGACTATTGTAGGTGAAATTGTTGATTCATTAACACTTTCTCTGGCATCGGGTTGGAATTTGATCTCCGGTATCTCTGTCATTGTGGATATCAATGATGCCATTGATCCCCAGAATATAATTATCCCCGGAACACTTTACGGTTTTAATGATAGTTATGTTCAAACTTCTGAACTTGAACCTGGAAAAGGGTATTGGTTAAATGTGAATAATAGTGGTGAGATTATGCTGTCTGCATCTGCTCCAGAAGCACGAATCAAGATCTTCCAGCCTACTGAACGTTTGAATACATTAACGCTCAATGGTACACTTTTATACTTCGGTTCTGATGCACCACAAGAAGGTTTAATGAGCTACAGCCTACCGCCCAAGCCTCTATTACCAGCAAAAGACATCCGTTTTTTGGGGGATACCAAGTTATGTACTTCAGATGAATGTGTTATTGAGGTCATGAATTTTGGACAACCTTTGATTTTTGAATGTGAAGTTAAAGATGGCGAGAATTGGGAAATTTTAGATAAAAGTGGGAATGTGCTTTTGTTTGCTAAAGCGGATAAATGTTTAGATACTCAAGTTTTAAAATTGAGTGGTGATGCTGAAAGGATTGTGTTGAAAAAAACCACACCTTTTAAAACTCCTTCAGAGTTTTCGTTTTATCCGGCACATCCAAATCCGTTCAATCCGGTAACAACTTTTCGTTTTTCAACTGAAACGGATAGTCATTTGTCTCTACGGATTTATGACACTACTGGAAAATTGGTTGAAATCCTTGTGAATGAAAAAATCTCCTCAGGTAATCACACCGTTCGATGGAATGCCGATAAATTTTCAAGCGGAATGTACTTTATCCAATTCAAAAATTTAGGATACTTAGAAACTCAAAAAATCATTTTATTGAAATAGTTTTTGCAGTAGTAATTCCATCTTTTTCATTGACTGACCTAAGCAGAAAAAGTCCCAGGACAAACAGGACAACAACAATGGAAACTCCTGCCCGCTGAGAGTCGAAGAGTTCAGTGAGAATGCCCAAACATAATGGTCCGATAAAAGCTGTCATTTTACCTGAAAAGGCAAAAAATCCGTAAAATTCATTTTCCTTTGAACTTGGAGTAAACCTACCCATGAGGGATCTGCTGGCTGCTTGGTTTGGTCCCGAGAAAATTCCCACCAAAATTCCTGCTATCCAAAAATATAATTTTGATTGGGCAAAAATAGCTAATAATCCTGCGAAGATAAGTGCAATAAGAGTAATTTGGATTGTTATTTTCCCACCCAGTTTATCATCCAGAAAGCCAAAGATAAATGCGCCTATCCCAGCCGTAACATTTAACACAATTCCAAAGATCATTATTTCCTCAAATGAAAATCCAAACGTTCCCGCAGCATAGATCCCCCCAAAAGCAAAAATAGTAACCAAGCCGTCATTGTAGATCATTCGCGCTATAAGGAATCTCAAGACTTGTTTATATTTTTTTATTTTTTTGAATGTGTGAACAAGTTCTTTAATTCCGGATAAAATATTGAACTTGGACTTTGTATAATTTTCTTTGGTTTTGGTTTTTAATGTCAAAATCATTGGAAGGCTGAAAATGCTAAACCAGATAGCAACAAGCAAATTCGTGGCTCGGATATGTTCTCCTGCTTCTTTTGAAAATCCAAACCATGGAATCTCAGGTTTGACAAAACCCACTAAGGCAACAACAAGGCAGAGTAATCCACCCACATATCCGAAGGACCATCCATATCCTGATACGCGGCCGATTTTGTTTTCCGGAGCGATTTCTGGAAGATAGGCATTGTAAAAAACTCCCCCTAATTCAAATCCAATATTTGCAATCACAAACCAGGTAAGTGCTTTCATCACTTCACCTGGCATGATGAAATAAAGCATTATGGATCCAAAAACACTTATATAAGTCATAATGGTGAGAAATGTTTTTCGGAGGTCGGATTTATCCGCAATTGCACCCATGATGGGGGATGCGATTGCTACAAATATTGCCGTGAATGAAACTGCCCTTGACCATAGTGCAGTACCGATAATTTTATTTTCTGCTATTGCTTCGGTAAAATATGTAGCATAAATAAAAGTAACCACAAGGGTTGTGAATGATGAATTGGCAAAGTCATAGAGTGACCAAATAAATACATTTTGTCTGTATTTAGACATCACGGATTTTAATATCTTTTGCGGTCTTATTTTAATATAATGGGACAGCAATCCAACTAATTTGATTTCACCAAAATTTTTATATCCTCTGTGGTTCTGATAGTTTTGTCAGCGAGATATTCTAGATGAATG